>JADGNM010000135.1 GCA_017883485.1 Methanosarcina sp. | reverse complement strand
GAAGGTTCGTATTCTGGATAAAACCAAGGAGGAGCAACCTTAAGAATAGAGCTATCCCCTAGCTCTACCATGGTATCCCTAGCATCTGCCTTAGTCTGACCTATCAGAGCAATTGGACTGTAACCCTCTTGAGCCCATTGAATAACTGTCTCAGATCCACATCGACTTTTCCCGTAACCTCGCCCACTACGTAGAAGCCAACAAAACCAGCTGCCAGAAGGTATTCTTTGTGCAGGCCTGGCTAACATCTGCCAATCGTACTGCAAGTAATAGAGCTCTTCCTCTGAAAAATCATTGAGAATATTCTCTCTCTGTGTTTCCGTTAGCGATGCGAAAGACTGCATCAGCGAATCGTTCTCTTGCATGGGCTGTTTGCTCCTGAATGTTTAGAATATTAATATTGTTCGTGTTCGTTGGTGCTTTCAGCTTGCCTAATCTCTTGTCCAGGCTGTCCTGAGCTTCAGTTGCTCCCCTAAGCGCCATAACCGCCGCCCTGAAATCTCCAGCTTTAAGAGCTTGTTCTGATATCTTCAAAAACTGATCAATTATTTTAACCCTTTGTGTAATTGTATTAATTTCGGCATCGGCTACCTTTGCCTGTAATTTATCGCTTTTTTCGATTGCCTGAACTAATGCTTTTTCGTTTGAATCGAAATAACGGTATACCGTCGAAATACTAATCGGAGTTTTCGCTTCTTCTGTTAATGTTTGCGAAATCTCTTCAAGCGTCTTGCCCTCGCCTTTAAGGTTTTTCGCTCTCGTTTCCAGGTCGTATTTTATGATATTATTTATTCGCAATTTTTTACCTCTTTTCGCAATTGAAAAGTTTTAACTGTTGGGTTTACCGTATCGGGTAATGGGTTTAGCGTAATTGATTATAGCGCAAATTTAAAGCGATTTTTCTTTATATTTCACTTCTAAGTTTATAAAGTTCACGCTGTTAATATAATATTTAGAGAATAATTCAGGTTATGAATATTCATTTTTCATTTGAAAGAGCACAGAAGGAAAGGAGATTTTTGCCACATTTTTCCTGTACTTTGCGCGATAGTAATGAAAGAGAAATTGCACTGGAGAGTAAGAAACTAAGATTGCAAAAAGGGCTGATATATCCGAACTCAAAATTGCCGGCACACCGGTACACTATATTATATGAAAAAAATCAAGAAAAATGTAAAATATGCTGTACCCCTGTACCATATAATACACTGCAATCGTTTTTAGCGGCACACCGCGGTACACCGAAAGAAATTCTAAAAGATTCGGTTGACATTGCCGGCACACCGCTCGCTCAATATTTTCAAACAGTTGTGTTTCTCCCTGTGCCAGCGGACAATTTCCCTGTACCAATCTGCAGGAAAAATAAAGACTCGAATTGATGAACAATTAATGCAAATTGAAAAAAGTGGATAGCTCAAAGAGAGTTACCTTAAACAGAAACCCGTTGACTGCATGTAAAAGGTTCGTTTGCTGGTTTCTTAACGGCCTTTGCCTGTTTTTCCTCTTCCTTCCATCTTAGTTTTGCCTTTACATCTACATAGTAGTAAGGAGAAGGAGCGTTCATGCATTTCAAATCTGGAACACATACCCCCAGATGTTTAATTGAGACTCCCTTAGGGAACCCTGTATTATCATTTGAACCTAACCGGGCACATGTGGGAGTTTTCATTTTCCTGAAATAACTTTCGAACAAATTGCTAGTTCTTGCACACCATCTGTCCGCAACGGTGGAAAACATCTGCCTAGCGTTTTCTTCACTTAATCCAATCTGACCAAGGAAGGAAACAAAGTCAGCTAGTGTTCTCGTAGCTCCTTCTCCGCAGGAAGGTAGTGTCCAGATATTCTGCATACATGGAGGCCACCTGCTAATGTCGTCCAATGGGATAGTGGAGCAGTAACATTCACTGTCATAAGCAATATCCTTTCCTTTCTTCTTGATTGCAGCTTCGAGGTAAGGTTTTAGGCAATTAACAAGGAAATAACCGCCGTCATCATAATCCGTATACCAGTTATTCCCATCCTCAATTACTTCCTCGCATATGGGGAGTTTTGCTTTATCAAAGTCTATTTCCATGTCGTATGGATCAAGGGGAATTACCGCATAATCGAGTTTCTTATGAATACTAAAGATAGTCTTAAAGACCCTCTGAGAGTTATTGAGAGCATCTGCTTTGACCTTTCCCTTATGTTCGGGACGCACTACAAAGAACTCATTTTCCTTCGTCTTGATAAGTCCGTCAAATGCATCTCCGAGCACTCTAAACATGTAATCCCATGAATATGCCGGGTCCGTACGGCGGAGGTATTTATTATAATATTGATCGAGTGTCCTATGATGGATGAGTAGGTATATTCCACCACCCGAATAGAGGCAGTACACCGAGTTTGGCAGGTATTCTCTCAGGAAATCGGAGAAGAACTGCCCCATATCCTCTACTGCCTTCTTTACGTCTGGATCATGGATATCCTTTCCATGCTCTTTATCAATGTCAATTCCAAGGCTGTAAGCAACGGTATGTTGGCGGCTAATACCTGGGCTCTGCTCACTTGATATCCCGGAATAATTGAGTTTATAGATTCCCTTATCGAAATAGTTGAGGGTCCAGTATATTGTCCGGTGGTTCAGGACCATGTTATTATAATCTACGGGACTTGACATTTCATACTTGAACTGTTTTCCCTCAATTCGCCTGTACCAATCCTGTATCTCTTTCTCAACTCCATTGACATTTTTAGTGTCCTGCCAATGTCCAGACCTTGAATAGTTCCCGTCAGTGGAAACTCTCAAGATCGTTTTTCTGATTTCAGGGCGGAGGTAATGCTGTTTTGTCTGTCTTAGAGTTAACATACAATCCCCCCTGTGGCAAGTGGTTCCTGAATTGAATGTATAGGAGGGAACTGATAGTTTCTGCATCCTGCATCCATTACGATGTAGAGGATATCTTTCGGCCGTGTTGCTCCAACATACCAAACCCGAGCCTCTGCCTGCTTCTCCTTTCCGTGGGTCAATAGTACATCCTGAATCCTTGGAGTTATAGCGTTGTGGAGGAAGACTGCCTGCGCTTCAAGACCTTTTGAGCCGTGAATTGTCAGTATTCTCCTTCCGTCAATTTCTCTTATGAAAATAGGTTCTTTCCTGTTTTTGATCCCGTTCATTTTGGCTTGAAACAGCTTTCAGTCTCTGGTCATTCCCTTAGTTGGATTGGGCGACCGCAGATAATCAATTATCTGGACGCTGAGGACTCCGGTTCCCGTCTGCAACTCAGGAACATATCTCTTTTCAAGCTTCTCAAAATATTCCTCCTTACTGCCCCTCACTCCAATCATTTTTGATGGATATAACCCGAGTAATGCCTTCATATATAGGAATGTAAGTGGCTTTCCCTGCCTAGTCTGGATTATTGCATTCGCAGCGTTTAGCTCGTCCTCAGTCCATCCGTACAGGCCCCCGTATACGTTACCCTCGTTTGCGAATTTTAGGGCAACCGGAAGAGCCTGATAGTTGCAGCGTACTAAATGGAATTCGTCATCATAAACCGGAAATTTTGCATCATATCTAATTTTCTTGATGCTTTCGTAATCTGCGTGTTTTGCTTTCGTATCAAGGACAATCATTCCGGCAGATCTCAGGATTCTATGAGAGAAGTTTTTGACCTGCTCAGTCAGCCTGAATGTTTCCCCTCGTATGATCTCCACTGCATCGAATTGATAGTAATAGTCAGTGCAGCCTCCCCAAAATTCGTAAATGGATTGATGAGGATCTCCGGCGATCAAAACATACTCACAGTGAGGAACCCACATAGCAAATATCTTATACATTTGAGCTGTAAAGTCCTGAAACTCATCTACCATCAAAATAGGCGTATCAATTATTATCTCTTCGTCTATGACGCGTTGCAGCATATCGGTGTAGTCTATTTTACCGATTTCCTTTTTGAACTTCTCGTAATCTTTCAGGAAACCTTCTACCATTTTTGGAGGGATTTTAATATTTTTGACACCTGGGTACTTTTTCCACTGACTGAAAGGCGTACAAGTGTTCTTGAGCCACGTATATAGGTCAAAGGCATCTCCAGAGTATGCCGTATCTTCGTCTATTCCATGATTTGTTGGAATTTTAGTCAGGTACTTTCCGTAAATTGTCTCATCTGCGAACTTTTTATAATCTTCCATTTTGATCAGTTCAGGACGACCTATAAGTCTGTTGCATATTGAGTGAATTGTACCGACATGCTGTCTGAGTTCCTTCTCATCTACCCTTGAGTAAGGCATTGTTGCAGCCACAAGGTCATTCGCTCCATTCTTTCTAAAGGTGATGACGGTTATATTGTTGGGTCCGTACCCCATCCGGAGATAAGTTTGATAGTATTCTTTTATTACGTATGTCTTTCCTGTGCCTGGAGGACCAAATACCTTAGTTTTATTGGTCACTGTGGCACACTCCGGTACATGCAAAAAAATACCGGTGTGCCGGCAAAAACGTTACCTGTATATCTATAGGTACACCGGTACACCAGATTTAACACTTTTCTTGATTTTTCCCTATGTAATACATGTGCTACCGCTCCGTTTTCCATTTTCAGTCCTCCTGTTGTACCTTCAATACTGTACTAGGAACGAAAAGCCAAGATCTCTTACGCGGTCCATTGTACCTTATAGGGTAAGTTCCTTCTTTCTTCAATTTGAGATCTGACATAGCCATTGACAATTCATTAAGAGGAATCCTGTATCCTGATCCATCCACCAACTTTTTGACAATATCAGAAGGCATTGCGTAGTATGTCTGGCCATCCTTGGTGTATATAAGGAGGGATTCTTGAGATATTGCGTCATCTGGATCATTTGTTATTTCCCTATCACAAATGATCTCGAATACCTGGTATGCAATGAATACGTTTGCAGACTCTTCCACCGATTGGATGGACTCTGCTTTTTCCTCAGCGAGAGTCTCCAGCAAGTCTCTCCAATTATTAGCAGATATCTTCGGAGCAGGGTAGCGGAAAGCTTTGAGGTATTGAACTTCGAATGCACGAGGGTTACCGAGTTTTTCAATGTCAACTCGCAACGTATTTCCTTTAATGTAGAAATCCCAATAAACTGGATCGGTTGGAATTCTGCCCTCGACAATTACTACTTTATCTATTATGGAGCATAGTTTCTCGGCAGCCGTCAACGATGCATTTTTAAGGGACATTAACAGTCCCACCAGCACATTCTGTAACCTTCCAAGCATTCCAGGTAATCATTCAGTTTTGGCTCACTCGGCCCCTGGTCTTTGTTTGGGCACTGTTTAAAGATGGAGCAAGTGTCGCAGAAGGAACTGCCAACGGGATAACCGCAAAAAAAAGAAGTGGAAGGATTCACTATGGACACCTTCGGAAAATTATGTTTAAGCAACTCTCACAAAACGGGTAACTGACAGCTTTCGGATGCTTAGTGTCTTGCATTCAGAACCACCGCCGTTCGTCAGAATGCTGTACTTGCCCTTTCTCCTGCCCGTGTGGGAGTTCGGAGAGGTACTGAACTGTATTTCTACACTGCCCACTTAGAAGGTTTTCTAGGTCGTATAGAGTCATTAGATACCTCCGAGTCGGTCAAACGGAGAGCGTTTCTGCGTTGTTGGTCTGCAACTATAACCAAAACTAGATTTTTCCTCAACTTCTGCGGGCTGAGGTGCAATACTGTCATAAGTAAAAAGTCTAGATTGTAACATATTCTCATATCCTTGTGTTTGGAATGAGAAGAGGGAGGCCGCGCTGAAAACAGATTAAACCATTACTGAAATATTAATGCCCGAAAAATTAATATACCTTTCAATGCGATTAACTAGTATACAGTGGTTTTTGCTACTGTATTTGAGATATGCGACAGATATAAGAAGTCAAAGAGCCTATTAGAGTTAGGTTTCTTGTTTTCAGCTTTGGAGTGGGTCGAATCGCTCCGAGCTTACTCTTCTTAAATCCGTTGTTCACTCAATTGTCTTTCCTGTCTGTGGATCTCGGTTGCCTTTTACCATATCGTCCACTATGGCTTTCATCGTCGAACAATTATAAAAAGCGTTAGCTTTTATCTGCTTCCACGTATCATATGAAACTTTCACAACACGATCTTCCATTAAAATCACCTATTTTATTTCTTTGTAAATATTTTTGGTAACGCCGTGAACTGTTACTAGTAATTAACTTGGTACTATTTATACGTTTGGATATGCACAGTCTCCGCATTAAGATTTTTAAAGAGATACATTTCAGACGGTGTCCTTATCTTTTTCATATCTCTTTTCTGCTACACAACAGAGATAAGGGGGATATATTCGGTTTTCATCTTTTTTCTCGCTTTTCTTTACTCTCCGTGGCTTGTTCCAATATGGGCTATTACATTTGGGACAGTAGCCAGGCATTTTTGCTTTTCTCGGTATCCACGTGCCACCGCATCTTAAGCATCTCAGTTCGGTTATCACAATTGGTTGTGGTGTGATTTCATCCACATCGTTCATATGGTGTTAACTATATAGTCTAAACTATACAAACACTTCTACAGTTAGAATAATTAATGCAATCCAGCAAACATTAGAAAAAAAGTAAAAAAATAGTATGGGCGTTTAAAGCCCTTGAATCAGTATTCCCAACATCTCTGATGCCCGATCGGGTTCGCAGGTCAGCCAGCACTGAAGTTTCCCATCTGTCCCGAAGCATTCAAAGTAGCCTCCCACACGTAACCACATATTTGACGAAATATCCATATTCAGCCTGTAGTACTCACGACCGTTTAGTTGATTTTGACCCACATGGACCAAAGCCAGTTTCTTTATTTCCTTTTCCCATAGGATACTCCCAAACTTATCTGCGACTTCTGCGGGTAATTTCAAATAGGGATGTCCTAATTCAAGCGCACTAATCAGAACGACTTTCTGGCCATGGATGACCTCGATCTTAGTGGCAACTGCCTCATTTTCCCCAGCGGCCAGGCGTTGGG
>JADGNM010000134.1 GCA_017883485.1 Methanosarcina sp. | reverse complement strand
ACACTTAATTCTATATTTATTGAATTTTTGAATAGTTTTATATCGGATATGGAGAATAGTAAACCGCGGAAAATGGGGAAAAGTAAGTTGCTATTGACATGAGTAAACTACGAAGCAAATTTACAGAAAAATCAGCACATTACCACCAAATTTTATTTTAAGACACGCTCTAAGATAGGCCATTTAGATAGTTCTTCAAGGTTATTCAATCACGAAGACAAATTCTTTAATTTATATACAAACTTCATACCACACGAGAACAATGCCAAACCAATCCCAACATAAAAGAATCCTATTAAAAAAACTGGCAAAAGACTAAATTTCCGAATAGTAATTCCACCTAATACCATTACCACCATAATCAGGTATGACTTTTTATCAAAAAATTCCATAACAAACATTTTCTTTCTATTATCCTTACATATTCGAATCGTATGCTTTTCAACTAATTTAGAGAAAATGAAAAAATAAAATACTGAAAATACTGAAGCAGCTAACAAAACACTAAAAATATATCTCCCTTGATTTATAAAAAGTGGTAATCCAGTCTTTATTACCATTATTCCAGCAAACATCCAAACGACGCCTGCAATCAAAATTAAATATTTATTAGGAATCGATAATTTCTGTTTGAAGTTGTTGTTCATATTTGCTATTTAACCTTGCATTCATGATTTAAAAACTTTTAGTATTATGGCTCTGTAGAAAACTTACATTTTAATTAAATGAAGTTTTATGATAGGTTCCCAACTGAATTGCTAATTCATTTCCCATCCTTTTGATGCTTTTCGGGGTACTATCTGCACTTTTTTATCCTTGCTGCCTCGGCTTTCATTTCTTTTATACGGACCTTTCGCATTCTCCTTCGGGTGATGCGAACGGGGATGTGCCAAAAGGCTCTTCAAAGAGAAACATGGATCTGTAGCTGCAAAAGATCTTCAAGCGGTTCAAAATTGCAAGCGTAAGCAATAGTGATTTTAGCCGGGAAATACTAGGAACCAGGAGCTTTAGCTGAAATGGACCCTAATTGATCCGATCACTCTCATCAATCCAACTTACTTAAGCACATTTTCTAAAACAAATACTAAATTCAGTCCCATTGTCTCTTTTAAGTTCAATGCAGCCTTCTATTTGCTCAACAAGGACGTTTACAATCTGAAGCCCGAGGGAATCCGTGCCCCGAAAATCTACCCCCTCCGGAAATCCCCTACCATTATCTGCTACTGTTAGTATAAGTTGCAAATTCTCTTCATTTACGAAGTCCGGTTCTATTCCGGAATTTCCGAAAATTTTGTGTTTATTTTCGTGATTTTCCGCTGAAGAAAGGCTTATATGGATTTCTCCTTCTCTTTCAACCGGAAAAGCGTATTTCAAAGCGTTTGAGACCAGTTCATTAACTATAATGCCGAGAGGAATTGCTTTATCCATATCAAGATAAACTTGCTCAAGGTCGAGCTTTAGGCTTATTCTCTCATTCCCCAACCTGTATGAACGGAATAGATCTGCAGTCAGTGTCCGGAGATAATCTGCAAAGCCAAGTCTGTCGATTTCGTTTCCTTTGTAGAGTTCTTCATGAATCAGAGCCATTGAAGCTATACGATTTTGGCTTTCCCTGAAAGCCTCAAGCATTTTTGTGTCTGTGGACCTTTCGGCTTCGAGGCTGAGAAGAGACGAAATCACCTGCAGGTTGTTCTTGATCCGATGGTGAATTTCTTTTATGCGAACTTCCTGTGTCTTTTTAAAAGCAATGTCTGCTGCTTTCCTTTTAGTAATATCAAGAATAAGGCACTGTGCCTGTCCCGATGTTCTGAAGCTTGCCGGAAGCATCTGGAGAATTTGCAGAAGCCATTTGGTTTCCCCATTTTCTCGCCGGATTCTGTACTCCATTTGGACAGAGACATTCGGTTCAGACATTGCCTTTTTCATATTTTCACAAGCCGAAGGCCGATCTTCCGGTATAATTATTTCTATCCACTTTACTTTACCCGAAAGCAATTCCTCTTTATTGTAACCAGTAATACCTTTTATATCTCCATCTATGAATATCGGTACGAAGTTCTCATCTATTCCGAGTCCTATAAGACCTTCGATATTTCGCTCAAGTAACTTAGGATTATTTTCCTTTGAATGACAGTTTTTTTCCGTTTCGATCTTATAAGCAGATTGAAGCCATTTCTGGCCTTCTTTTGTTTTCATAAGGATTTCAAGTAAATCCGGAATTCGAGTTTCACGTTCCTTTAATTCCTTGGTTTTTATATAATCATATTTTCCAAAAAACTCAGACAGTGCTAGAGAAACAACATCGGAAACGCTGGAAAACTCGAGAGTCCCAGCTAGTTCCATGCACTGTTTTTTTATCCATGGAGATACAGTGGCATTAATCTGCTGCTTTCTCTTTAAAAATCTGGCCATTTCAATCTCCGATTATTAATTTGCTACCTAGTTCTTTAGAAATGTATATATAGTGTCGCGAAGTTTTTACTACGTAATATGGTAATTACGATATAGCCCTTCTTTCTTTCAGGGAGGCAGGCTTTTTGCTGCAGGGCAATTATCGATCCTTTCAAGTTTCTTCAGTCATGTGAGCATCTCTTCTTTTCTGAAAGTAACCTGCACAATGCGAACCGCAGCAGAATAGCTGCAGTGGAATGGCTGTTATATTGCCTTTCCATATTTACAATTCGATCAATAGTATTTACAATTCGATCAAGAATACCACAGGCTTCTTGCCTGAGACTCAGTTTTTTTCCCCATGCTTTCAAAATCTTTTCCCTTTTTCAGTTGCAGATAGTATGATTTTATCATATTTAACGCTTACTATATAATATAATATAAAAACATAGTGATATTATCATACCATGGTATTTGAATATTGAAAATAATTATACAATTGATGAAAGAGCGCTTCACGATTACGATAGATGAAAAAATTGCAGCCTGGCTGGATAAAGTCTCATCTGAAGAAAAAATATTTAGCAGCCGTTCTCATGCTATAGAATTTTGCGTGATGCAATTAATGAAGCTTGGAATAGAAAAAATAGTACTCGTCCGCTGGGGCCGAGATGAGGTAGAACCTCTGTTTTTATCCAAGCCTGACGTTCAGACTATAGACCAACTGGCCAAAAAACTAGGCGTCTCACGGGAAGAAGGCGCTAAGATTCTTTTGTACCGAGGTTTAGAATCCATGGGAAAGGACACCTTAGGATCGGAGAAAGAAAAAATAAACAAAGAGGATGGATCTAGAAGGGTCGTTTTCGACTAATTTGTAACTGTTGCTGTAATTCTACTCATTGCTGTGTCTCTATTTGCATGCCATTCCTAAGGAAATACTTTCCATCCTCTCAACATTGAAATTTGTCTCTCGCTTGATCTTTTGATTACTTTCAGCCTGCTTGACTATTCGTTATATATTTCAGAATACTTTAAATCCCTAAATACTTAGGGGGAAAAAGATGTTTATAAAAGCACATTGCCCGGTTTGTGATACAGACGTATATCACAATGTAAGGCTGCACGCTATGGAACATCTGAACTTCGAAGGGGAAGGACAGGCTTGCAGGTATATGGTTGAAAATATTAAAGTAACTGATTCTCTTACAGAAGATGAGCTTGTCAGGAATATCTTACAGAGCCTGCAAAAAGTAATTAATGATGGAATTGAGATAGAAGTCCTTGCTGGAATCTTGAAGGAGAACTACGGGATTACAGGAGCCTGCTGTAGCGGACTTATTGATAGGGTCCAGCTTGAGCTTGGTATGTATTGCCCGGACAGGAAAAGGCTTTATTTTGCTGATCCTGAAGAGCTGGGTAGTTACGCTAAAAAGGTAACTTCCTTATTTGCGCTTGACAATGCTGTTAAGTTCAGTATAGGATATCCACCTCAAATGTATAATACAAAATAGTCTTGGCAGCGGCAATTAATAAATCAGACATGAGGGCATAATTACTTAATTAGGCCAGATTTGGTTATTATGCCCTTTTCAAACAGCTGGTCAAATGTTGGAATTTTTTAAATTCCCTTAACTTGATCTTGTTTCTGCTCATTTGGCGGAGCCTGCGATAGATCATGAGAAGGAAAGCTCATCATGAGGGCTTTTTGTCGATAGTTACTTCCTCAGTTTTAATCTATACTCATAAAGGCTTGATATTAATGTAACTTTAGTAAAATAATTCTAAGTAATAGAGAGTTTATAGCCTATTATGCAAAATATACATTTTGAAATTAAGTTTCTGAATAGAGATTTCATAAGGGAAGAAATCACCTACATAGTAAAATAACAGACGAAAATTCATGATGTTTACAACGGGAAGAGGAAAATATATTAACAACAAATCTTCAAGCTTTTATTAATAAACGATTATATTTTAGTTTTATTTGGGTTCCTCTCATATTTTCCAGTTTCCGAGTAAGGCCATAGTATCCGGTTCAGGCGCATAATATGGAAAATTCTCTGCTAGATCTGATCCTTCTCTCAGAAAAAAGGACGAATGTGCTTCTCCTTCTGCTTGAAGGACCAAAGGATATAGAAACTATCAAAAAGAGGCTTAATGCCAGTGCAACGTCGATCCAGCTGCAGGTAAAAAAGCTCAAAGAACAGAACCTTATAGTCCAGGAAAAAAACCTCTACAGGCTTAGCGAAATAGGGAAAATTGTAGCTGATAAAATGAAGCCTCTTCTGGATACCGTTTCTGTCCTGGAAGAAAATGCAGACTACTGGGCTGATAGGGATATGAGTGAGATTCCACCTTTTCTCCTGCGGCGAATAAACGAATTTGGGCACTGCACTTTAATCGAGCCTCAAATAGATCGTATTTTTGAACTCATTCCCAGGTATATAGATAATGCTGAGAAGGCAACAAGGCTTGGGGCTGCGATTCCTTACTTTCATCCTCTCTTTCCTTCCTTTTATCTCAAAACTGCCGAAAATGGGGTATCCGTATCGCTTATTCTTCCACAGCCAATCCTGAGAAGGTGGGTCGAGGATTATAGAGAACAAACTGAGAAATTTCTAAAATTAGAACGCGCCAAACTTTTTGTCTGTACTGACTGCGATAGGATACCGGCTATCACGTCTGCGGATAATTTCATGGCAATGGCACTTTTCCCAAAGAATGCGGTTTTTGACCGGAAATACATTATATGCTTTGAGCCTGGAGCTCTGGCCTGGGGAGAAGAACTATATGATTATTATGAACAGCGTTCTGAAAGGATTTATGAGATATAGCTACAGGACGGATAAGAAAGCTACGGGGACGGAAGAACAGCAGACTTAAACTCATGAAGCTTAGAAATACAGCCTCTAATTGATATTTGAGAAACTTGCACTATGGATAATCGGTAACATGATTCCTGGAGAAATGAATAACGTCCAGTGGTCGTTGATCAACAAGTTAGTAATGGACCACTAAAACAATAAAAAACGAAATAATATCAAATTGTTGTTCGATTTTAAAACCTTTTACGCAGGAGTATCTTTTGTCGAGAAACAATTTTTCTTACAATTAATTTAAAATAACTAGCAGGATAATTGTATATTGTAACGGAGCCCAATATGTAGAAAGAGTGATGAACAACCGGTAGGAAATGTGAGTAAAGAATTGCCTGGAAGACGTTGATCCGACACCGAACAAATATGCTTGAGGGGGCATATTTTCGGAACGACTGTATCGTGAGCTGCAGTTGAAGGAAATAAGTCTCCCAGGCTTACTTCAAATCTTTTTTAATGCGCCTTTTGTGTTCACAAAACTTCTATCAGGGTTTATAAAACATTTCTGTAATGTACTTTTTATCCTTTTTCAGATATTTGATTTACTTTTATAATTCATCCAATCTTAAGGACAGTTCTTATTATGTTAAAATCTCAGAATGCAAGACCAGTGATAAATTTTGATTATTCCAAAAAATATTGAAAATAGCCTATTATTAAACCATCTTTGACCTCAAAATATTTTACGTGAAAGTATCTTTCGTCTAAAAACAATTTTTTGTGTAATTAATTTAAAATAATTAAGGGATAATTGTAATAACTACTAGGATAACTGAATATTGTGGCCTGAAGAAAATTTGATTATATCGGCTAATTGCCATGGGATCAACTCTAAATTTTGACGATTCCATAGTTATTAAGAATCTCAAAACCAGGCACAGATTTTCAAATTCGGTTTAATCTGGAGATGTATTGATAGAAAGGAGGAATGGAAGAAAACTGTCAATAAATCTAAAAGAAGGACCCTTTAGACTCAAAAAATCTATGGATCGAAACGAAAAAGTATCATCAAATCTCTTTTGCAAGCTGCATGCAGGGATCTGGTGAGCGAAAGGACCAGGTAATCCTTCATTAGCTTCAGTAACAGAGATCGTAAAAGCATCGGAGGAAACCTGAAATATAGGAGTCCTTTAAAGGTAACGTGATCCGGGAAACGAGAGCGAAAATTGTGATAAAGATATTATTTTCAAAAATATAATCTGATTAAGGAGTTGTATATATGACCCATCATAACGAAGAAAAAAAGGCAGAACCGAAGAACGAAGAAGAAGCCAAAGTTGAACCGATACACCCCTCTGAACAGAGAGGCGGTAAAAAGAAAAGTTTTCTGGATACCTGCAAGTAAATAGTTTTTTGGGTGTGAGTCATTTATCGAATCTCTAACATAATAGGCACATTCCCATTTTTGGGATAATGTGGAAAGATTTTTATGTCTGTTTGAGATTTTTGTAACTCACATCCACAACCCAATCTTTATTCTAACAGCAAATACTGTTTTTATTATTATTCTTACATCTTTAACTTTTTTAGAACATACACCTACTAGTGTCGCAACAATTTAATTATGGAACATAATACTTGGACATCTTCTCATCAGCATTCTTCTTCGTAAACTTCCAGTTTATTACTAGGGAGCGCAGAGGGTCACGAATACCCCGACCTTCAGGTTGGGGATGAAGTGGACCCTCGCCTCTTTTTGATTCCGATCAAAATCTATA
>JADGNM010000133.1 GCA_017883485.1 Methanosarcina sp. | reverse complement strand
ATAGATTTTGATCGGAATCAAAAAGAGGCGAGGGTCCACTTCATCCCCAACCTGAAGGTCGGGGTATTCGTGACCCTCTGCGCTCCCTAGTAATAAATAGTCAATAAGTGTATTCAGAGAATCTGGAAGAATTATAGAAGAATGGAAGATAACATTACCGGAAAAGGCAGAGAGTATCAAACCTGTTATTTCCTAAACTGACTGTAAACTAGCTGATCGTAAACTAGTAACCACAAATGTAACCACAATCAAATGAGGGATTTTTATAGAAATCAATGGAGTAGAAATCGAAGATACATATGCTGAAGCATTTTCGATCAAGATTGCACGCGTACTAATAACTGCAGCTACCAAACGCTGGGCTCTAGTGGCAGCTACCGAAGCCACAGGCTTTGCAACATCAGTTATAATGTGTCCTGCAGAAGCAGGAATTGAAAGACTAGCAAGTCCAGGTGAAACTCCTGATGGCAGGCCCGGAGTTTATATTCAGATCTGTAATTTTAATTATGAAGCTCTGGAAAAACAGTTAATTGACAGGATTGGACAATGTGTACTTACAGCCCCCACAACTGCAGTCTTCAACGGGCTTCCTGAAGCTGAAAAACAGTTTAACACTGGCGCTAAACTCAGATTTTTCGGAGATGGTATGGAATCCTTAACTCAGATTGCAGGTCGCAAAGTACATAAAATCCCTATCATGGGAGGAGATTTCCTTAATGAAGAAAATATTGGAGCTGTAGCTGGAATTGCAGGCGGCAACTTCTTTATTTTTGGAGACTCACAGATGAGCGCCCTGACTGCAGCCGAGGTTGCGGTTGACGCAATTGCAGAACTGGAAGGTACAATAACCCCTTTCCCTGGAGGCGTTGTGTCCAGTGGGTCTAAATCAGGAGCAAACAAATACAAATTCCTCAAAGCAAGTGTTAGCGAGAGATTCTGCCCCTCTATAAAGGATAGAGTTGAGAATACTGAAGTCCCGACAGATGTCAATGCTGTATACGAAATTGTTATTAACGGGCTTGATGAAGAAAGCATAAAGACTGCGATGAAAGCAGGAATAAAGGCTGCTGTAACTGTTCCCGGCATCAAGAAAATTTCAGCAGGAAATTATGGCGGAAAATTGGGAAAATATCAGTTCAAACTGCATGAGCTCTTCTGAGCCACAAATTTTTTTCAGCTTTTTTTTTGCAAATCCTTTTTTACAAGTTCCGTTTTACATATGTTTTACATCTGTTTTACGACTTTCCTTTTTTAAGGTTTTTTAAGCTTGATGTATATTCTCGGCTAACGTTTATACTGAACCATCAAATTCCAATCCCAAGAGTTCTGAAGCCAGCCATGAAAATATCTCTTGGATCAATACCAACAAACCTTACCACGACATAAACTGCAAGGAAAACCCCTGCCATACTTCCAATATTTGCGAAGCTGGCAACAAGAAGAACGCGCATAAATTTGTTTTTGAACATCTCTTTGAAGGTTTCAACTCCTAATAGGGCCTTTACATCATCCGTAGTAGGATTTCGCTGTTTTGCCTCCATCAGGCCAGCAAACCAGCCTGCAGCAATCAATGGGTGCAGAGTGGTTAGCCAGGCGACTAAAAATGCAGTCAGCGCTGAATAAGGATGACCCCCGGCGAGCAGAGTACCAGCCGCACTAAGGACCCCCGTGATAATGAACCAGCATGCGAAAGCTATCAAGAGAAGATTCAGCGGAACTCCGGAAAGAAGCATTAACAAAAAAAACGCAAATATAAACCCGACAAAAATAAAGCCAAGTATTTTCCCAAAGCTGAAGCGCTTCTTCGGCATTTCCATGAGAGTATTCAGGGGAGGAATACTTCTTGGATTTTTCAGATAGTTAATTACGCCAGGTTTGTGTCCAGCTCCTATGACCACAACTACAGTTTTGTTTCCGCCTGCAGCGACCCTAAGTATGCTTCCTGCAAGATACGCATCTCGCTCATCAATTAGAACCTCGGCTGCGGTAGGGGCAAAACCCCTTAGCTCACTTACGAGGGCAGTTACAACATCCTGTTCTGTGATTTTATCTATATCGATCTCAGCTCCTTTGCCGATTCCTATAACACCGCCTATGAGAGAGCTAATCATCCTTATTTTTTCCGTGAACTTCATTTTTCCCATGAAACGCTGAAGCGTCACCTGAATATCCCGATCAATTAAGGCAACATTGGCCCCTATAGTCTCAGCCTCCTCGATTGCAGAAAGCATCTCAGCGCCTGGTTTTACACCCATATCTTCCCCAATCTTCTTCTGCATATAGGCAAGAAGCCATTGAATGAGAAAGTAATACATCTTCCCTTCAGAAAGAATATCTTTTATAGGGATCTGGCCTTCCTGGATATTTCCTTTTAGGGAATCATAGCGTCCCCTACAGAGCTCAACAGCAACGATATCCGGTTTAAGATTCCTGATAGCAGCTTTGACCTCTGAAACACTCTTTTCCGAAACATGAGCTGTTCCTATGAGCACAATTTTTGAAGGCTGAAAATCAGCCTTACTTCCATCTGAAGATTGGGAAAGAAAAGGAATTGAGATCTCAGAAGCTGAATCGGGAAGAGGCTCTGCAACAAGTTCGGAGCTTATATCGAGCTTTACTTCCATTTCCCCGTGTTCTGCTACAGACGAAGGAATAGAGATTTCATTCCCCACTGGCATGTTAACTGAAGAATCAGAAAGTTTTGACTTTCCTGCAGAGGTAGAGTTTTCTGCAGATTCGGTCACAAGTTTATCCATAAAATGTATCAACTCCTGAGATGAACTATGAAAATTGTAGTCAGGATCCTTGTCCTGAGAATCTGTAATTTCAGGTTTGTCCATTATCAATCTCTCTGTTGTGACGAATTATTAGAAGTGGTAGATGATAATACCTTACTTGAAAGATTGTACCTTATACCATGAATAATTAAGCTCTTCACATAAAATAACCAAGCTGTAAAAGAGTTTAACTGCAAGCAAATAATCAATTGGTAATAATTATCTACAAGAATTTATATTTTGCTGCCTTTAGAACTCTCATTCTTATATCTCTAACTTGTTTTAGATTATTCTTCATAAGTTTATTTAACTTTTTTATAAAGCATATTATGATCAAGCATATTATAATAAAACATATTATTATAAATCTTGCAGAAAAGCTCTTTCTACGGGAAATGTCATTTTATAAGACTGGCTGTCTCAAAACACAAAACTATTTCTACAATCGAGTAATAGGCAATGTTGACTTTAATTTCAGACAGCATATTTTTCCGAAATTCTGGTGCAATTTGACCTTATAATAAAATGTTCTATCCCAATTGTAGAATCAAGTTTACTTTTGAGACAGCCTGAAGAAATTATTTTTTAATTAAATCTCCGACTTCACTCTGACCTAACTGACTTCACTCTGACCTAACTGACTTCACTCTGACCTCATATACCCATTCTGTATTACCTTACTCTAACCTAATTCTGGCCTCACTTGACCTCACTCTGATCTGAGTCTTAAGATCCGCACCAGATCTGTTCTGGAAAGGATACCTACAAGTGACCCATTATCAATAACCATAACCCTCCCAATGTTTTTAGATGAGATGAGTTTAAGGGCGTCACTGGCTCGCGCAGTAGAAGGGACGGATACTATATTTCTGGTCATAATATCCGAAACCCGGGCCGCAGAACGCTCAGTGTAGGGAACACGCTCGATATCGGTTAAGGTCACAACCCCTTTCAGGCTGTCTCCCTCCATTACAGGATAACCCATGTGCTTTTTCTGAAAAATAAACTGCACCAGATCTTCTACGCTCATAGAAGGACTTACAGAGACCACATCTTTTGTCATAATGTCTTCGACCCGAATGTTTTCGAGAGCTACCTCAGCCTGAGTCGATCGTTCCTCTTCGGATGCGCCGACGTAAATGAAGAGAGCGATTAGAGGAAACCAGAGATTTCCAACAAGAATCCCAAAAATTGCCATGAGAATAGCAAAAAACTTTCCTACAGAGGCTGCACTCTGAGTAGCTTTAACATAAGACATTCTCGTGGCATAAAAAGAACGGAGCACCCTTCCGCCATCCATGGGAAAAGCAGGTAGCATGTTAAAAATTCCAAGCACCAAGTTCATGTATCCGAGAGTCCAGAGAATACCGAATACCGAATTTTTAGAAAGAACAGGGTTAGGGGAGATTAGGTACCCGTATATGAAAAGGCAGATAGAACCTATAATGAGGCTCGTTAAAGGTCCGGCAAAAGCCATCTTTGCTTCCTGTCCGGGTTTCCTGGGCATTTCATCCATGGCAGATACTCCTCCAAAAAGGAAGAGAGTGATACTCTCAATCTTGACCCCGTAACGCCTTGCAAGATATGAGTGTGCAAGTTCATGTAAAAGAATTGAGACAAAAAGTAATATTGCAGCTAGAGCTGAAATCGCATACCTTGTTAAAGGAGGCTCAACCCTCGCAAAACCAAATGGCTCTGGATAGATTGCAAAAACATATACAAACACTGGCAGTACCAGAAGAAAAGTTATATGCAGTTTGATAGGTATACCCATTACACTTCCGATTCCCAATGACGATTTCATAAATGAAATGCCCCCGTTCTTGTTCCTATAAAGTAAGTATAGGATAATTGCTAAACTTGAGATTTAAAGAATTCTCTATTTATTACATCTTTATTAGGTTATGAATCACCACATATATTTAAAGTCAACTTTGTCCATCATCCAATTGTAGAACATGTTTGAGTTTTACGACGATCTCATACTTAACTCAATAGAAAAAAGAAGAGTTTTGGAAAAGTCAAGAGGGGTAGTTAACAGAAACCACAGGCAGAAAAGGTTTTTAAATTTGGTCAGAAAAAGTGGAGTTGAGTATTCGGCAGATTCAATAAATAATTAATAGACACACCAGAGAGCGAGAGTACTGATGTTAAAGTTCTGATGTAACCTTTTTTAGATCCTGAAGAAATTCTTCGATATCTTGAGCTGTATTGTGAGGCATAAGCACTAATCGGAGAGATCTTGGGTTGCGGGTGATGGAGACATTCCAGCCAAACTTCCTGAGGAGAAGCTCGCGAACAAAATCAGGATCCGGAGTTTTCAGGGCAACTACGTTCATTACAGGTTCGAGCAGGAGTTCGAAACCGAGTTTTCGAGCTTCTTCAACCATTTTTTGTGTAAGTCGCATGCAATATTGTACATTTTTTACATACCCTTCACGGCCTAGATACTTCATGACAGCGCAAGTGGCCGCAGCTGCTGCCCCGCTTCGGGTGCCTGTAAGAGTAAACTGGGCTTTTGTGGTAAGGTATGGAGTACTTACTTTGAGGGAATCCAGAAAAGAAGGAGACCTGAATAAAAGAGCACCTGATGGAATTGTGGAAAGACCCATTTTGTGGGGATCTATTGCAATAGACGTAACTCCTGGGATCTTAAAATCAAAAGAATACGGTTCTTCAAGGAACGGAATAACGAAGCCTCCGAAAGCTGCGTCAACATGAAGGAAAAGCTTATTTTCAAGAGCAAATCTTGAAAGATCTTCAATCGGATCCACCTGGCCAAATTCCGTATTTCCTGCTATACCTACAAGCCCTATAGTGTTCTTGTCTATCAGGCTTTCAACACAGGCAATATCCACTTTGAACTTGGAGTCCAGAGAAGCTCTTCTTACTTCAATGTCCATCATATCGGCGACTTTATCAAATGAGAAATGAGCAGATTCCGGAATTACTATATTTGAAATTTCCCCTAAACTTTTCTTTTCTGAAACTGCAAGATTTTTCATGCCCCTAACAGCCTGAATATTGGATTCTGTCCCTCCAGTAGTAAGGTAGCCGCAAACTGAGCTCCCACAGGACTCTTCGGAAGGGAATTCTGCAGACTCGGCATGGAGAAGTTCTCCCAACATTCCTATTGCCTCTTTCTCAAGCCTGTGAGCTCCCGCAAAAAGTCCAAAGTCACCCAGGTTAGCTTCAATAAAGAGCCTGTGAGCCTCAACAGCAATTTTATGAGGATGAGTGCACATTGAACTCAAAACCCGATAATAGTCCGTATCTTCTGACTTTGCATTTTCCAGATAGCAAAATATCTCTTTCTCGGAAAGCCCCTTAACATTCATATGGATAAGGTAAAACCAGTTTTATTTAAAAGACTTATGGAATATAACTGTGAAATGATAAATTGTATTTTAAAAACTCTTAAAAACTCTCCAAAACTCCAACTTAACTGAGTAATCCTGAGTTACTCAATGTTACAACAAAGGTACTCTCGCATCGAAATTCAAACAATATTTTTCGCAAAAGTAACTAAAACCAATAAATGCTGCGGATATAGGAAATTCTAATGTAGTAACCTAAGAATTTTTGGAGAAGAGAGGGACCCCTTAATTTCAACTGGAAAGCTTTTAGATCCTAAAAGTCAAATGTAATTCAGAAAAAAACATGCTCTGAATACATCTAAAAAATAAAAGTCTACAAAAAAAAATATTATAAAATAAAAAAAATTTAACATATTATTAGAATTTTATAGGAACCTATATATACCATTGGTTTAATAAATGAACAACATAATTTTGTTATTGAAAAAAATATAACTTACTTTTATTTTGTTCCTCCAACACAAGAACCTCTCCACTCGAAATCATCGGGTCCGGGTGGTATATAAATGCTGCATTGGAAATTAAGGGGTCTCTGTCAACAATCTGCATAATCTTTAATTTTTCTCATTTATTAGACAAGAGACTTTTCTATTTTCAAACTTTTCTCTTAATATGAATGAAGTATTACACAGGAACAAATCACTGCATCAGTAGAAACTATATGAATTTTCTCATAATCAAAATGAATTACTCCTCAAAAAAAGCTGAACTCATCCTAAAAGTCTTTATTTTCTTATAGAATTTTACATTTTGTTGATCGATAAAGTCCCTTAATTAAAAATAAATTATGGCTCTTCGTTGCTTTATGTGGGTAGCTTGAAATCTAACTTTCCTTTTTTTAGATAGATCGTATTAATAAAATATTGAGTGTTTCGAAACCCTCTG
>JADGNM010000132.1 GCA_017883485.1 Methanosarcina sp. | reverse complement strand
AGATCAGGCCAGATTTGATCCCAATATGAAGCCACACGCGCATCTGGTTTGCCTCCAGTGCAAAAGCATCAATGACTGCACAGACCCCATGATTTCTGAAATTGTGGATCGGATGTCAAATGAAGCAGATTTTTCTGCTGGAGGATGGAATTTTAACATATTTGGCATTTGCAGCAACTGCAGACGGAAAAAAAGTATATGTGGCTGACTCTGTTTTTTCAAAGCAGCCCAAAAACCACAAACATTTAAAACTATTTTAAAGTAAATGATTACAAATAGCTATCATTTCCCTTCAAATGCACAATCTTCAGGTTAATTAAGGAGAGAGAACGAGAAGTTTGGGAGTGGTGGGTTATAGATAAAAAGTATCTATGCCTCGTCGTTCTATTTTTCGTAAGTGTTCTATTTGAAACATACTCTTTTAAAAAGTTTTTTAAATTAACTAATTGACTTTTTTCTCGACAAAGAATTGTATCTCAGTGTAAATCTCCCTTAGCATAAGTGCGTCCTGTTCCAGAACAGGGCTTTCCAGTATCACCCTCCCCTGGGTTTTAAATTCTTTAAGAACCTGCATAAGTTCAGGGTAATTGAAGTCAGAATCTTTCAGGATCAGGTGCCTTTTTTCTCCATTAGTGCCGTATTCAACTCCCGAAACATGCATGTGCATATTCAAGATTCCTTCCTTTCCAAGGACTTCCTCTACTCTGGAGAGAATTTCCGTAAACTCGGGATAAGAATTTTCCTTTCCTTCCCTTGCGTGAATATGGCAGAAGTCAAGGCAGGGCATTACACCTTCAATTTCCGCACTAAGGGCAAGTACTTCTTCGAGTGTTCCGAATTGAGAAGGCTTGCCCATGGTTTCAGGGCGCAGGACTGCATTGACTTCTTCACTCCTGAGTTGGTCTGTAAGTTCTTCAAGAGCTTCCGATACTTTCTTATAAGTGTCCTCTTTGCTGCTTTTCTGATAAAAAGCCGGATGAAAAACAATTGATTCGGCACCGCACAGGCTGCCTATTCTGGCGGCCTGGTAAATTCTTTCCAGGCTTGCCTTAAGCTTCTCTTCGTCGTAAGAGTTCAGGTTAATATAATAGGGTGCGTGAACGCTCAGGGCTACATTTTCTTTCAGTGAAGATTCCAGTACTTTTTGCGCCCCTTTTTCTCCCATGCGCACGCCTTGAACAAACTCTAGTTCCATACAGTCAAGGCTAAGTTCTCTGATACGCTCGATCCCTGAGACACTGCTCTGTCCTTTTGTGCTTCTCGGGGTTCCCCCGGTTCCGAAAAGTAGATTTTTCGAAGACATTTTTCGAAAATCCTTTTCAGAAGATCCCCAAAAGGTCCTTTAACTGCTTTACCCTCTCTGGTGATACTTTTTCAGTAACTATTTCAACCAGCTCGTCAAGGTCTTCTTCAACCAGAGACTGGACATCTTCCTTTCCATCAAGGGCAAGCCCGACAAGGTAGTCAAGCTCCTCAGGGCTCAGTCTTTCCAACCTTGCCCTGAAGTCCTCTGAAGACTCGGCAAATTTATGTGAAATCGGGCGCAGGATGAAAGGGAATTGATGTCCTGCTTCTCTGGAGATAAGCTTGCCTCCGGTTTCCGGAGCAAGTTTGTTAAAGATCTCAATATCTTTTTCTGTAAATTCTCTGGGCATACTATCACTTATACTGCTTTTTTTTCAATTTTCCGTGCCTGTCAATTTCTCCTTTTGCAATTCTTGTTGAGGAAATGGGAATTCCATCTTCAGCCATCACGTACTCGACATACACGATTTCCAGGGGTTTCTTTCCTCTTTTTTCCCTTATATTATTTATTTTGAGGGCAACCGGATAAGTTTCAGGAGAGACAACTATGTAGTCAAAGTCCTCTTCAAGACTGGTGCCGCAGGGATCATTCAGCCTTACAACTTCATATCTGTCTTCCGGATACCTTTTTTCCTTTAAATATTGCAGCAGTTGGGCCCTCCTGCTTTCATAGCTCTCAATACCGTGACTTTTTTGTAGCATTTCGTCTGAGGTAAGCCCTATATGGACTGTACCGTTCTGTGCGATCTCAAATGCTTTTTCGATGAGTTTGGCGTGTCCGTCATGAAGATACTGAAACGTACCGCCGACTGCGACCTTTGGCATGATGGGTGATAAGCCACCAAGTAAAAAGAAGTTTTGGTTTGCTTCGGTTTTTTGGAGACTTTTTTTTATTTTTCAGTTATTATTTCTTATTATATGTGGAAGTATTAAAAAAGCCCTGATCTTCCTTCATTTTGGCAGGTTTTGCGACATTAAACCGCCTTTCTGAGGCTCTCCATAATACTTTCACCCTACCTCCTCTACTTATATATACCTTCAAAACGATAATGGAGCAACCGTTATGCACCTTATACAAACATGTGCATCTTAGGAGAACTTGTAATGAGCGAAATGTCACTCGAAGAATTGCCCGGAGTTGGCCCTGCAACTGCAGAAAAACTCAAGGAAACCGGATTTAATACCATTGAAGCAGTGGCGGTAGCCTCTCCTTCCGAACTTGCGACTACAGCCGAAATCGGGGAATCGACTGCTGCAAAGATTATTAACGCTGCAAGGCAAGCTGCTGACATCGGAGGTTTTGAGACCGGAGATATCGTGCTTGAAAGACGTAAATTGGTAGGTAAGCTGACCACAGGCTGTACCGAATTTAACGAAATGATGGGTGGGGGCATAGAAACCCAGGCTATTACCGAACTGTACGGAGAATTCGGTTCCGGAAAGACCCAGCTGGCCCACCAGCTCGCAGTGAACGTCCAGATGGACAGGGAACACGGGGGCCTGAATGGTTCTGTCGTCATAATAGATACCGAAAATACCTTCAGGCCTGAAAGAATTACCCAGATGGTAAAAGGGCTTTCTGAAAAGCACGAAATGGAACTTAACCCTGAAGAGTTCCTCCAGAATATTCATGTTGCCAGAGCATACAACTCCAATCACCAGATGCTGCTTGTGGATTCCGCAACAGACCTGGCAAACGAGCTCAAGGAAATGGGAAAACCCGTTCGACTGCTAATTGTTGACTCTCTTATGGCTCATTTTAGGGCTGAATACGTCGGAAGGGGGACCCTCGCAGACAGACAGCAGAAGCTCAACAAGCACATGCACGCCCTGCTTCGTTTTGGGGACTTATTTAATGCCTGTGTAGTAGTAACAAACCAGGTCATGTCAAAACCCGACACTTTCTTTGGTGATCCCACAAGACCTATCGGAGGGCATATTGTGGGCCACACGGCAACCTTCAGACTTTACCTGCGGAAATCCAAAGGAGAGAAAAGAATTGTCCGTCTGGTGGATTCTCCCAATATGCCCGAAGGAGAAGCTGTTATCGCAGTTACTACAGCCGGACTCGAAGATCAGTGAAAATTATAATTGGACGGTAACTATAACTGGCGGTAATTGTAACGGCCAGTCACTATAACTTGACGGTAGATACTCATGAATGGGGAAATATTTTATCTACCCATTCCCAATCTTTTTTGATGAAATTCAGAGCTATTGTTATTGACATTGACGGGACAATCACCTGCGAGAAAAGAGAACTTCACCTTGGGGCAGTCAGAAAAATCCGTTCTCTTAAAGTCCCGGTTGTTCTTGCCACAGGCAATACTCTATGTTATGCAAGAACTGCATCAAAGCTTATCGGCCTGGACGGAGCTGTAATCGCCGAGAACGGGGGTGCTTTAACTATCCGTTACGATTTGAATGGCATTTTTGATGAAGAAAGCCTGGAAGAATGTGAAAAAGCTTTTTCTTTCCTGTCCGAACATTTCAAGCTCACCAAACTTGATCCACTATATAGAAGGACCGAAATCGCCCTCCAGAGAGATTTTGACCTTGAAAAAGCCAGAGCCCTTTTGGCAACCCAACACTTTGACGTTGAAATGGTTGATACCAAATATGCCATACATCTCAAAAGCACCAGAATCAACAAAGGTATAGGCCTCCGGAAAATTGCAGGCATGATGGGATTAAAAGCCGGGGATTTTGTGGCAATAGGAGATTCGGAGAACGATTTAGAGATGTTTGAGGCTTCAGGCTTCGGGATTGCTGTCGGAAACGGGGACGAAAGAATAAAGGAAACTGCACATCATGTAACAAAAGCGTCATTTGGAGACGGAGCTATCGAAGCCCTTGAGTTTCTTGAGGAAAAGAGCTGGATTTAAAAACCTTTGAAAAACAACGATACCCATCAATTGGTCCTCTTGAGCGCAGTGAAACGGAGCGAAAAGGACAGGGTACTCCTGAGGCGCAATTCGGATGCCGAAGCTGCTGTGGGTGGAAGCTCCCAGAACTAAATCCTAAGTGCTGAACAAGTCTATCAGTCCAAGCTCCCACTGCATCCACAGCTCTTTCGTATTATTACTTTTCTTTAATATCTGAACAACAGTCTGATTGGGCTTTTTGAATATTATTTGGTTATCTTCTTCTCCAAACTCTTCATTAACTGGCCGAGCAATCTTTTCTTTGTCTATACGAAACTGAGCATCTAACCCTGGTCTATTACCTCTTGCATCCAATCTTATCCACTTTTTTGAACCTTTCAAATATACTGCGTTCAAGCAATGTAAGAATTTCTTGTTAGGAGCTGTAGCAAAATAACATGATGAATTTATTAAATTTTTATGGTAATCTGATAGAGAATAAATAGGTATATATATATCACGTTGTTTAGTTACGGCTCCTTAGTGTCTTCGGCTGAACAAAGCTTCTGATAACAGAACCCAGTCGGTATCCCAAAAAACCGAAGCATGGCTGCAAGCAGATGAGATTTAGCGCAACAGATCCCGTGACCGAACTCTAAAACCTCTGATGCCTTACAGGTAACTCTCTGTTCCCCTATGTCCCCTGAATGGTGAATATCATCTCGAACAAACTCATAAATCTTTTTAATCAAGGTAATTTCATCGTTCGTGCCTTTTTCTAATTCACGGCACTTTTCAATAATAAGTTTATGGTCGTAGTCTATAATCTCATTCTTTTGGATGTAATCTTGAATGTTATCACTTTCAGTATACATCATCTTACTCATCCTGTCAATTGTTACCCCAGAGCTCTCTTAAAAACCGGCGCACGATGTCACACCTTACTCGTTTCAGCCATTGCGGCTGGCCCCTTATCTCAAATACTCAATATTTATATCAGGCTGCAAAGCAATTCCCGGCTTTGCCAGTAACTCAACAAATCTGAACCCTTTTGAAGGGTGAAACATATTTGCCGAAGCACAACTTCTCATTATCCAGGCAGTGTCAAGCCCTCGTTCGGTACCTGCACATGCTAAAACGAGTTCTCCTTCGGGAATTACTCCGGCATCAGTTGACATCAATACACTTTCCAAGCACACTAATGTCCCGGGAGAAATCAGCTCCAGTGTTTTTGCTATAATATCAAGGGATGTGACCTGATGAAGATGCAATCTCATAGAAAAACTAGGTCCGAAAAAAGGAATTGTTCCCTGAACTATAGTTACATTGAGTTGATTTAGTTTGACTCTATTTTCGTCAGTAATGTTCATGGGAACACGGTGTAATCCCTCTTGTACCCATTTATCTTTTATAACCTTTAACTCAGGAATGTCATTAAAAATATCTTTTTCCATTTGATCTATTTCCCAATACATACCCTGAGGACAGGTAACACAAGTAATGGTCTTATTGGTAATATTTTGGGCAACTTTTACGGCGCTATCCCCAGTTATGGAAGCAACAACAATATATTTAACAAGAGTTGATTTTTCTCTAACAATGTTAACAATTTCGTTTGTATTAATCGGACCAGGTCTTTCAAAAACTCGCATATATTTTTCCTTTCCTCATATCATATAAATCTATTAGGTGCCAGGAAGGCGTGGTTCAACGCTGCCGATTTTATCAACTATCAGCTTATAAACAACCTATCTTATTAACAGTCCCGCATAAATGGACTAAGCTTCTAACGTTTCATCAATTCACTTGAAAACATGTATTCTTTATTCAGGTTCGAGAGAGTCTGATGATGCATGATTTAGGCCGGAATATATGGAGTACCCGCCAGAGAAAAAGGGCTTAGGGGATCCGGTTCGTTTGCATCGTGAACACATATCGTTTCCGAAATAGCCAAAGACAGTTCAAACCTGCACTTTTTACATAATAATGTTATTTGCAGTTTTGTATAACTTAGAAACCAAAGGTTCAAAACTCCTTCTTTTCTTTAAACTTTTTAAATATTAATATGAATAAATCTAATGTTATTACCTGGAGATTCTTAGAATTAAGATCGTGAAAAGCGAATCTATAAACCTCCAACTTACATAATGAACAGATATTTTAGAGATGAAATAATGATATTGAAATCTATAAATCCTTATACAGAAGAAGTAAACTGGACATACGATTCGTTTACTATTGAGGAATGTGAAGCCTATATCGCAAATTCCCGGATTGCTTTTTCCGGCTGGAGTTCATTGTCTGTTGAAGAAAGGACAAAGTATCTTACAAAAGTTGCCGAGGTGCTTCGGCAGAATATTGATTTTTATGCCGAGATTATTACGAAGGAAATGGGAAAACCAATAAAACAGTCGAGAGCCGAAATTCAGAAATGCGGCTTAATCTGTGACTATTACGTTAAAAATGCGGCTGAGTTTCTGAAAGATGAACTTGTAGATACAGATGCTGCAAAAAGTTATGTGACTTTTAATCCTCTGGGAGTAATTCTCGGGATCATGCCCTGGAATTTTAAAGATTCAGCCAATTCCTCAATAATTTTCATTGAATTTGGGCCCATCATATTTTCTTGGACAAAAGCGGCATTATATTTATTGGATTTTATATATATCATCTTGACCATCTTTAATTTTGCATGCAAATCTCAGGTTCGGACGAGCTGAATTATGCCTGAAGCGTACGGGATGTGGGCCCATCGAGTGTCTTATTCAGGACAAAATGTCATAACTTATTGTAACTATTCAGCCTGGGTAAAACAACATCAATAGCCATCTTCCATAAGATTCAATGGGCATATTTATCTGAATTAGTTTCCATTAATTGTTGGC
>JADGNM010000131.1 GCA_017883485.1 Methanosarcina sp. | reverse complement strand
TTCTCCAGTAAAGTGCGACATTCACAAGTCCAATCATTACTGGCACTTCAATCAGAGGACCTACCACGGCTGCAAATGCCTGCCCGGAATCGATGCCAAAAACGGCTACTGCTACTGCAATTGCCAGTTCAAAATTATTGCTGGCTGCGGTAAAAGAAAGGGATGTTGTTTGTCCGTAGTTTACCCCCAATTTCATAGAGACAAAAAAGGAGATGCCGAACATAATCACGAAATAGATTAAGAGGGGAATTGCAATCCTCACTACGTCTAAAGGCAGGGTAACAATATATTCTCCTTTTAACGAGAACATTACGATAATCGTGAATAGTAGAGCGTAAAGTGAAATCGGGCCTATTTTTGGAATGAATTTTCGATCATACCACTCGGCTCCTTTTGAAGGACGTAACAGATAACGGGTTAAAAAGCCAGCAGCAAAAGGAATCCCCAGGTAGATAGCAACACTTCGGGCAACCTCCCCGATAGAGATATTTATTTCCATACCACTCAATCCTATCCATTCAGGCAGTACGGTTATGAAGAAGTAAGCAAAAACCGAGTAAAAGACTAGCTGAAAGATGGAATTGAAAGCAACAAGAGCCGCAGCATATTCATTATCACCATCTGCCAGAGTGTTCCAAACAATCACCATAGCTATACATCTGGCCAGACCGATTAGAATAACGCCTACCATGTATTCAGGATAGTCTCTCAAAAATATAATCGCAAGTATAAACATCAAAATGGGACCAATGATCCAGTTTTGCAATAAAGACAAACCTAATACCTTGTAATTCCCGAATATCTTACCTATTTCCTCATATTTTACCCGTGCTAGAGGAGGATACATCATAACTATTAAACCAATAGCTATAGGAATCGAAGTGGTCCCAATGGATAAACTCTTTATAAAGTCTGCAAAGCCAGGATGGACAAAGCCAAGGCCTACACCGACAAACATAGCCAGAAATATCCACAGTGTTAAATAACGATTCAGGAACGATAATTTTGATACGACGGAGTCTTCCAAAGAGAACACCTTCTGGATTTTTATTAAGTATCGTTCTTAGTAAGTCTAATTATCTCTCACTCAATCACAGCATCTTCCACTTGCTTTGATCTTCTCCAGCAGTTCCAAATCTTTTTTGCAAACGTTGATTTTACCCATTTCATCGTTAATAATTATTGAAATAAAGGGGAATTTTACGAAAGTCTCATGATTTAACCGATAGTAGACCCACTGTGATTTTTTTTCGGAAACGATTATTTCTGCCACCTTAAGCCTGTTCAAGTGCCTTGAAGTATTGGATTGTTTAATGCACAGAACGGCTTCAATATCACAGACACATAATTCACCGTCTCTTAAGAGGTTCAGTATCCGTAATCTGTTATCATCAGCCAACGCCTTAAGTATATGAACAAGGTCCGCAGATATCACCACTAGTATATGAGTATATGCAATTATACTCATATACTATTTGAAATAACTGGTTTCTTAAAACTTCACTTCTCTTAAAACTTCACTTCTTAAATAATAACGTTTATCTCATTGCATAAACCAGGCTTTTGTTTTATCTAGCCAAGAACTCAGTCTTTTCAAGGGATGCCCTTTCTTCCAGAGTCAAAAAAAGGCAGTTTTCAGTTTTGGAAGCGCGGATCAGGATTTTAAGGTTTTGGAGGGCTTTTTCTCCGGTATTGAACTTGCAGTCCAGACGTATAGGCAATGCGGACATATCTACGAATTCCCAGGGATGGACAAAAATCACTGGAGCCTTTAAATGCTTGAGCAGTGGGACAAAAAGTCCTGGGGGCAGCCTCAAAAAAGAAGAAGTAACAGTAGCAGGAATCCGGACTATTTTGTCTTTTACAATACTTTGGGAAAAAGGCGGCTTGTACGCAGCAAGGGAGGAATCATACAGGAAGCCCTCGTCTTCCAGGAGTTTAAGGTATTTTGCCGGAAACCGAAGGTTCGGAGCTCTGAAGGAGACCAGCCTTTTCGAAAACTTCCTCAGGACTTTTCCAGCCTGCCGAAGGGCAATTCTTACCTCTTCTGTTTCCATCCGGTCAAAACGTGCGTGGGTATATCCGTGACAGCCCAATTCATGTCCTTCTTCAGGAATCTTGTCTATCAGGTTTTGATATTGTTCTGCCATTATCCCCGTTACGAAGAAGGTTGCCTTTATCTCTTCTTTTTTGAAAAGATCCAGTAATTTCGGCAGTCCTTCTTCCATTCCCCTGGTACTTGTAAGCATTGGTGGACAATCTTCTTCAACATCAATTGTTATTGTAATATTTTTCATAAATGACCTTTGAGTACACCTGGCTGGTCTGTTCACATATCCTGTCCCAATCGAAATTTGAAAGCTCCTGGTTCGCTTTCTGGGCAAATGATGTTCGCAGGACCGGATTTTCGATTAGTATCCGAAGATAGGACTCAAATTCCATAAGATTATTCGCAAGATAACCATTTACACCATTCTTGATGATATCTGAGACTCCACTATGGTTCATTGCCAGGACAGGGACATTTCTTGAGATAGCTTCGAGGATCGAAACTCCAAAAGCCTCATCCGCTGAGGGAAGGGCAAATATATCTGCCTGTTCCAGATATCCCAATACCCTCTCTCTGGGAACTTTTCCGGTAAAGTAAAAATTTCCTGATAACCCTTTTTCTTTTACCGTATTTTCCAGTCTTTTTTTAAGTGGGCCTTCTCCTATCATTACAAACATTAAATTTTTGTAATCGCCCAGAAGGTCAGGAGCAATATACACAATATTCTGGACACCTTTCTTTTTTGTCATGCGTGCTACAGTGGCAACTATAACTTTTCCTTCGGTATCAAAAGGAAAAGGAACCCTTGTGGCAGTGTCTCCAGAATCAACTCCGTTAAAAATTCGGTAAATAGGTTTTACTGTCATTCCCCTTGAATCTTTTTCAACTGCGGAACTGACAGCTATTACAGCATCCGCACATCTTAGAAACAATTTGCCCAGGAGATAGAGAAATGGGCCATAGATTGTATGTCCTACCAGAGAGTGGTTGGTAATTACCACTGGAATTTTGAGCCTTCTGGATGCGATAAGGGCAGATATTCCAATGGGAGAATCCAGTCCATGGCAGTTGACAATCTCATAGTCCCCTTTTTTCAAAAGATAATAGAGCTGTTTATATGCGTTGGGCATGAGAAAACGACGCAGCCCGGGAAAAGGTTTACCTTTGATCCTTATAACTGACACCCCGTCTCTAGTGCAATGCTCAGGGACGCCAGGATAGCTCCGTGTAATAACACTTACCTCGTGACCATGCACAGCAAGCGTTTTAGCAAGGGCATGCATGGAATACTCAATCCCTCCGACCTGTGGAAAATACCAATCACTGATCAGTACAACTTTGCGCTTTTCCATATCTTAAACCCTCCATATAAAATAGATAGAGAAATCCTATCACGCTACTGAGCCCAAAGGAGATTAAGCGTTCAAGAAAGACGAAGCTGCTTGCTGAAGCGAGTGGTAAACCGAAATAGAGAAGGATATAAATCAGGCCTCCTTCGACTACTCCAAGCCCGCCTGGGGTTATTGGGAGGTTTCCAAGCAACGGGAACAAAATGGAGACTGTTGAAATCAAATATAGAGACCGGGGAAGTTTCAGGGCTAAAGCAATTAGCTTGAGACTTATTATATCGATGACCCAGACTCCGGAGGATAAGAGAAGAACGGCAATAAAAGATTTGTGAAGCTGTCCCCAGTGCTTCTTCACACGGCTGAGAGGTGAAAGCATTGCTCTGAAAAGCCATATAGCTAATCCTGCTGCGAAGAGCCCTGAAAGCAATAAATAAGTTGAGTTTAACGTAAGACTATTTCTTATGATTAAGAATTTGATCTCTAGCGAGGGGAAGTATAGAACATAAATTAACAGCATGGAAATAGGAATCGCTTCCACGAGCCTTTCGAAAAGAATTGGTATGAAGGCATCAGTATAGCTTATTCCAAATCGCTTGCAAAACCCAAAATATTCGGAGAGGTTCCCCTCCGGTCCTGCTTGCCGGAGACGAGCTCTTTGCAAATATTCCTCCCAGAATCGTGACAATATCTGTCCAGTAAATCCGGACCAGAAATACTCCTGCTATTAGCAGTAAGAGGACTCCAATGGCTGCCTTCAAGTTTCCCAGATTCAAAAATACACCTTCCTGAAGGTTCAGAGTGGAGTTTTATGCAAGAAATTTTTTCTATAGTTTATTTTTTCTACAGTTAATCTGTTTAATTTCTGGATTTTTCCATTAATCGAGATAGTATCCACTTCGGATCTGGAATTATCTTGATTAAAAAGAAAGGCTTCAAAATCTTTTGCTACTTGGCTACCCGAAGCCTGGAATTAATTAAACTGCATTTCATATCCCCACCTGATCCCCATCCTTCTAGTTCAAGTTATTTTTATATATTGAGTTCTTTTTATATAATCCCTGTCATGATTGCATTTTTTCATATTAAGTCTCTGCTTGCGGTTTCGAATTACCTGAAATACGCTTTCTCAAACCGAGAAGAAGCACATTATAGAGGCATTTCATTTTGAGATCGGAAAAGTCAATGACAAAAATATAAGAAAGGCAGTTGTCGACCTGTTCAATAAAAGAGCTCAAGCGGAGAGGAACTCGAGGTTGATAAAAGCTTCGTCACCACGGCATCAGTATTGTATGATGCTATATACATTCCGGGAGGTAAAGAAAGTATAGAAACTCTAAAGATGCTAGGGGATGCAGTCCATTTCATCAATGAGGCATTCAGGCACTGCAAATCTTCCAGATATACAATTTGCAGGTCAAGAGTCTGTTGACAAAGTAATTTCCGACAAAGGCGTTGTGACTGGCATGAAAGGTGACAGCGGCTCTTTTAACGAGTCCTTTATTGCCCAATAGCAAAACACCGTCACTGGGTAGAGAAAAGAAAGAACAGGTTCCGGTCTGAAATGTTTTGAGAGGAAGAAATTCCTCTCTTTTGTTTTTAAAAACGCGAATCTGTTTTTCGCATCCACTTTTATGTCGTAAAAACCACGTCGACTCTTTTCACATCCCACAAAGAGCCCAGTTTTTCTATGATATCCTCTTTAATTGCCGGAGCAAACTGATGGTCTGCAGGCAAGTCCACAACAACTCTTACCACTCCGTCTTCAACAGTTATTTTAAGGATAAGATTCGTACGGATAATATCAAGGCCGGTTAGTGGATTCATAACGTGCTTAAGCCTCTTCCTGATAACTTCTTCAGTTGTCGGCTCCTTCTCGGTAACAAGCCCGTGTTTTTCTTCATAATCCCGGATCGCAGCACGCAGACCCTCAACTGCAAGCACTGAGCAGTGAGCTTTGATAGGGGGAAGTCCTCCAAGTTCCTCAGAAGCATGCTTCCATGTTATTTTCTTTGCTTCGTCGAGGGTCTTTCCGCGTGCAAGGTCTGTGATAACCGAGGCTGTGGCAATATTCGAAGCACAGCCGTAGGATTCGAATTTTACATCCTCAATAACCTTTGTTTCGGGATTTACCTTAATATAAACTGCAACCATATCCCCGCAGGCCGGACTTCCTTCAAGGCCTTTTCCATCAGGATTCTCTATCTTTCCAACGTTGTGCGGGTTCCTGAAATGCTCCAGCACTTTTTCGCTGTAAGGAAACTTCATAATCTCGCCTCTCTATCTTTAATTCCTTTTCCCTTTTCTCCATTTTATTTTCTTGCGAGGGGGCTTATTTCCCTGAGTCTTGCCACAATTTCACTCATGGCATCAATTGCAGCATCAGCATCTTCCATGCGATTGTAGCGCCCAAAAGTGAAGCGTACTGAGCCATGGGCTCTCTCGTGGTCTCCTCCGATACCCATGATTACATGGCTGGCTTCAAGGGAACGGCTAAAACAGGCTGAACCTGTACTCACCGCAAAACCTCTCATGTCCATATGCAGAGTTACGGATTCACCTTCTACATAATGGAAAGTCAGGTTTGCGTTCTGAGGTAAACGCTTTTCGCGGCTTCCATTGAGGGTAACATCAGAAATCTCGGAAAGTGATTTCTCAATTACCCGGTCTCTCATGGCCTTAAGCTGTCTGGTTTCTTCTTCGGTTACGAGCTCCACAGCCTTTGCAAAGCCAACAGCTCCGGGAATATTTTCTACTCCTGCCCTCAGATTGAATTCCTGAAAACCGCCATCCATAAATTTACTTACCGGGGTGTCTTTCCGAATATATAGAGCACCTATTCCCCTTGGGCCGTGAATGGTATGGGCTGACATGGTAATCAGGTCTATAGGCAATTCCTTCACACTAAGAGGAAGTCGGGTGAAGCTGTGGGTAGCATCGGTATGCAGGAGTACATCCTTTTCTTCACAAATTTCTGAGATAACCTTCAGGTCCTGAACTGTTCCTATCTCCTGGTTCCCATGCTGAATCGAAACAAGGACTGTCTCTTTTGTGATTGCTTTTTTTAATCCTTCGATATCTGCAACCCCCTCTGCGTCCACATCCAGAAAAGTCACATCAAAACCCTGTTTCTGGAGAGCTCTCGCCGTGTTCAGGACAGGAAAATCTTCTATCTTTGTGACAATAATATGCTTGCCTTTCTTTTCTTTAAGAGCCAAGCTCACTCCTTTAAGAGCGGTGTTACTTGATTCCGCGTCTCCAGAAGTGAAAATTACCTCGTCGGGTTCTGCATCGAGTTTTGAGATTATGATCTGCCGGGCTGCTTCGAGTCCGTCTTTTGCCTCGATGCCCATAGAATAGCCAAATTCGGATGTTGCAACCGCATAGGTGTCAAAAAAGTAAGGCTTCATAGCCTCAAGTACCCGTTCATCCAATCGGGTGCTTGCGGCATTGTCAAGATAAATCATATTTTCGAATATTTTTCTCCCTCCTCAAATTATATAGTAAATTTTTAATTTTATAATTAAAATTTCAGCGTTTCCGGTAAATTTCCGGTGTTTTCAGAGTGAACTACCCCTCCCTGCCGGATGGCGAGGAAGGGGCTTCTTAGTTCATTCCCCTTTCTTGTGAAAGCGAGTCCCTAAGCTCTGCCCCTAGTTCCTA
>JADGNM010000130.1 GCA_017883485.1 Methanosarcina sp. | reverse complement strand
ATAATCTCATATAGTTGCCTGTTTTTTTTCTTTAGCTTTTTTGCAGCCCGTGCAAAAGCAGGACTAAATATCAAATCGTACATCCAAAGTCACTCATCTTCCTCAAAATTATCGATTACTTTATCGAAGTTTTCAATGCTACCTACAAATATTGGCTTTTCTCGCATCACCTGCTGCATATGCGCTATGAATTCAGGTTTTAGTTCTGGTTCTAACAGTTCTTCCCCATATTTAGTTACTATAAAATTAACAGCTTCACTTTTGTCTTTGAATTTGTGTTTAGCCTTCACAATGTTTAAAATGTGATTCGCATTCTCCGTAAAACGTATTGTTGCTTGAACCATATGTATCACGTATATATCATAGATGTATGACGTATATACGTTTGTCTTCACAATAAAATTGGTATTAATGCAAAAATACTGAAGGGCAAGGAAGAACTTAATCGGGTCTTTTTAACCGCGGAAAACGCAGAAAGACGCGAAAAAACCGTGCCTGGATTTTAATTCAGCGTTTTTTAATTTTGAGCGGTTTGCATATAGAGATTTGAGCCTTTTTGGACGGAATTGGAAATTTCTAGAATATTAAAGCACAATTCTTTATCAGAGTTTCAATTTTTGTTTTAGGGGATTCTGCTCTCGAATTAGTTGTAAAGGATTACTTGACAGCTGCGAGATCTTGTTTCAATCCTTTTCATAAAGCCTCCCGCAAGAAATCCCTGTAAGAATTCCTGCCTCCTTTTTACAAGCGCGTCCGACCTTATATCTTCTGCTGCATTATTTTACTTGTTTAGCGGAAACTACTCGCACCGTTGGTGCGAGATTTTAACAGTTAATATTTTTTATTTGCCCTTTATTTGCACTTACCCAGGTTAAACATTTGTGATTAATAATCTGTAAATCGGAAACTCTGGCATCGATTCCAAAATAGAAACATAATTCAGGAACTGATCGCAATTAAGAGCGAATTCCCTGGTTAAGCCATTCAAGGCTCCATAGGCACAGAAAGCAAAAGCGGGGCAAGGAAAAATGCAATCTAAAAACTATAACCGCGGAAAACGCCGAAAGACGCGGAAAAAACGTGCCTGCATTTTTTTTCAACTTTTCTGATTTTCAGCGGTTTGCATTAAGAGATTTGAGCCTTACGAAGGCGGAATGAGAATTTTTATAAAAATAAGGCGCGAGTATCCAATCTGAAGCCCGGTCTATCTATTACTGTAAAATTATATTTCTTGTGGGCGGCTTCTCACTCCTCACAAACTAATATCTGTTTATTCCTGAGGCAAAATCCGGCGGAGGAGTAATGTGAGGGAGCGGAGTTGAATAGTTGTTTTTAATTTAGTCTTTTTTGCGAAGAAGATACGTTATATACTCACCAAGCTTAATTTGGCTCTCATTCTTCCATTTAACTTGTAAAACTAATCTGCATGAGTGTGGCGTCCGATATTCGGGACCTGAAGCCACATACTACTTCTTCTTTTCGATGAGAGCAATGAAGTCCCGCACAGTTTCTCGCCTTATGGTATTACATTTTTTTCAATAATAGTAAGTGGTAGCTTCTAATAGCTCATACTTGCTTATTTAGCTCACACTAGCTCAAGCTAGCTCTTACTAGCTCATGCTAGCTCAAATAACCCATTCTTTATGTTACATTCAAGGAGGAGTAGACTAATAAGTTAAAGTGAAGAAAATTTAAATCATTAGTTCATTTTTCTTTTTGAGCTCATAATATCCAAGTGGGTCTTGAGGGCTTTTTCCTTGCCAAATGAGATATTTGTTTTCAACAAGTCTCTTAATTTTTCTTTTTACTGTCGACTTGCTTTTATTTGTTATTGATTCTAATTCTTTTGTGCTTGCTTTGCCTTTTTCTGCTATATAGGCCAAAACCTTCTGTTCGTCTTCATCAAGCTCAATAAGGCTGTGGCTTGTTAGCTTTGTTTCTTCCAGCAGCTTTTTGTAAAAGATAGTCTTGAAAAATCCGCTATCTTCCCTGAATTCGGGGTCAGCAATTCCCCACTCTCTACAGTATTTTCTCATCCTGAAAACGCCAGTTCCAAATCCTTCGATCAGTCCCAGTTCGTTGAAAGTTCTGCCTATTACTCTATTTCTGTGTTCCGACACTCCTTTTCCCAGATCATCAAGTGTGATGCTGGAAGGAAGGTGGCCTGGGCTTGTGATCTCAATCCTATCGTCGAATATGGCGAATTTTATGTCTGAACCTTTTCTTGAGTAGCCCCTGTGGCAGACGGCATATACAATCGCCTCTTTTACGGCTTTTTCCGGGTACTCATAGGCTTCTTTCCTGTAAAGACCCTCTATTTTTGCCCCTCTCCGAATGTTCCTCTTGAAAAAATTAATTGTTTCTTCTACCTGGTTGACCAGAGGACCGGAAACAATCCTCTGGTCGAGGAACTCATCCATCTCATTGCCTTTGAAACGGGCACACCTGATAACTGCACCGGGGAGGTGAACGTCAGGTTCATTTGAAAAAAGAAGAATTCCTGCAACTGTAGGGTAAATGCTGCCGTTTGACTGGAGGGCAAAACGCTTCTTTTGATAAAAATTACTGTTAATTTCGTTTTCAGGAACTCCCCTTACCTTTTTCCTCATTCTGAAGTAGAAAGCGAGGTTTTCAGGTTCAAGTTCTTCCAGGCTCGCATCCTGAACCGCAGTCTCGTCAAAACTGATGTTCATCCGCTGGCGCCAGAGCTCTTCGATAATTTCAGGATCGGCCTTCCTGTTGGTGGACCCTACACGCACGAAGGTCCCTTCTATCTCTCCTTTTTCTTTAAGGTGGTACGGCTTGAGCCTGCTAGGATAGACTTCAACTTTCAGGAGCAGCTTTCCTTCATATCAGAGATCTCCATCTCGTCAATACCTATAAGGGTTTTATCCCTGTCCCTTATTCCGATTATGATCGAGCCGCCGGCTCCGTTTGAAAAAGCGCATATAGTTTTTGCAATAGCAAGTGCGCTGGGAATTTTTTCCTTGAATTCCAGAGTCCTGCTCTCAGGAGCCTCGAGGAGTTTCAGGATGGACATATTTATCGGGTGTCAATTAGCTCATCCTGGTTAAATATTTGTGCCTTTCTGGAAGCTCTCTGTTCTCATGCAACTAATGCATAAATTCCAAAATAGACGCATATTCAGTAACTAATTACAGTTACGAATGCGAATACTAAGCTTAAGCTATTAAAGGTTTCAATAAACACGGGAAACAAAAGCGGGCAGGAAAAAGCAAATCTAAACTTTATAACCGCGGAAAACGCTGAAAGACACGGAAAAAACCGTGCCTGATTTATTAGTTCAAGCTTCCGCATTAAGCAGTTTGCATTAAATGATTTGATCCTCACGAGGGCATAATTGGGAATTTCTGGATAAGTAGGCGCAAGATTTCAATCCGAAGCCTAGATATCAATTACTGTAGAATTATATTTGCGACAGGCGGCTTCCCTCCTCTCCCAGCTAACCGTCGATCAAAAGCGATTTGCCTTTAGCCGTCAGGCAGTATTTCTGGTTCGGACTGCTTGGTTTTCTCGGGATTGTCATTTCAATTAGTTCTGCATTGAGGGCAGGGTGGAGATAGTTATCCCTAAAGGTAGGCCGATGTTTGATATTCAAAATGCTGCGAAGGTCAGCGGGAGATTTTTCTCCATCTTTTAGTGCCAACAGCAACTTTTGGATTTGATTATGTGACTGGGTCGGTAGCTGGGTCGGTAGCTGGGTCGGTAGCTGGGTCGGCGACTGGATCGGTAGCTGGACTCCGGCTTTGTTCTTACCTGAATAGCTTTCGATAGGCAGTATAATAGATTCCACCAGATGGACTATGAACCTCACCCGCATCCCTATTTCGATGATCTCAGGTTTGGGCAAGCCGAGAGCTTCTGCTTCTCCGAAAATGCGGCGGACACCACTGCCCCACTACTCTATCAGGTCCAGTTCCCTGAAAACACGGGCAATAACGTGGTTACGTATCCTGGATATGCCCTGCAGCATGTCCTCAACCGTCAGGCCCGGAAGCAGTATTCCAGGGTTCTCTATCTCAATGCGGTCATCAAAAAAGGCAACCCTGATAGGGGCACCCCTTTGTGAATAATCTGCATGGACTACGGCATTAACCACAGCTTCACGCAGGATGGTAAGAGGAATGCTCCAGACATCCCTGCGCTTCAGTTCGGAAAAATCCGCGCCGCGCATGGCATGTTTTTTGAGAAACTCAATAACCCGTTGAACCGCCACAGGCAGGTGCTCATGAATCTCAATATGATCGAAAATAGCTGCCTTGTCCTTGCCAATGAACCGCCCGCACTGTATCCAGGCATCTGGAAAAATCAGCTCCCGGTCCTTGCCAAACAGCAGCATACCGCCAACAGTTGGGACAAGGTGTCCCTGATATCTGGCGACAAGGCGCAGGGATTCCATATCTTTTTCAACCAGTTTCCTGTGCCGTTCAAAGCAAGCCGCTGCAGCGTTAAAATCCAGGTCACTTATAGTCCTGTCAGGAAGGACCTGTTCATCAAAGGACTTACCCTCAGCAGTACGCTTAAGCTCTGCAATAAGTTCCCTGTCCGCCTTTCGGTTAGAAGAACACAGCCGGACATAAACCACCCCACCTCAACCCCCTCCTTTTTGATCCAGTGCGGTCGGGAGCCGCTGGGATACACTTCCACCCCCATCAATGTTTTGTCTTCAAAAGAGATCAGCTCCACATTAGGCACCAGGCGCGGCTCGATATTGTCAGCGATCATGTTGCACAGGCGCTCTTCCTCGTTCAGGGGACTTTCAACACCCAGAACCTCCCCTGACCCATCTTCTACCCCTACAAAAAGCCGTCCTCCAGAGGTATTGGCAAAAGCCACCAGCGTTTTAAGTATATTTATGGGCGAGGAAAGGTCACGCTTGAACTCCAGCGTTTTGCCTTCAGGCATGGAGAGCAGTTGAGCAATTGAGTGAGTCATTTTTCCTCCATCTGGCCAGCATTATAAGTTTATAATTTCTTAAAGTCTATATCGTAGCCCGCTGCAACTAATTCTTTTGCAAGGGCAAGTTTCCATTCGTTATGTGGGTCAAAAGGTGTGTACAAAATTCCCAAAATATCTGACGGAAATTCAAAATTTGCTTCACTTCTATGTAAAGCAACTACATTTTTTCTGCCAAGTTTACCCATGAAATATCCAAGCTCTAAAATAACGTTCTGGCGAGCCCTAAACATTGAAGATTCAGGGGTTTGATCCTTTTTATATCCTAAATCGTCAGATGTAAGTAGTACTATAGCAAAAGAGACATTTTCCGAACAAGACTCAAACTTTTCAATAATCGTTCTTCCAAGATTTTCTTGTTCGTGTAAGATAATGGGCTCAAGATCAAGTTTTCCAAGTGTTCGAGCAACCGCCTGTTTCATTTCTTCATCGTGGCCATGAACAACAAAAATTTGGTTACTTTGAGGCTTTAAATCTCCAATTTTTTCGTCAGATCTCTTATAGCCTGGAGGACCCAGAATAAATTTATAGGTTACATCTTCACCTTCTTTAGCAACGTACCAACCATCTGATGGACGGGGTAATCCATAGAATCTTTCTTTTCTCGCTCTAATATTCGGTATTAAGGTTGAAGAATTATCTTCTGTTCTACTGATTTTTATCCTTTCAATATCATCTGGTGGAATTGTTTTTCCGTCAATAAAGATGCTTTCATTATTTTCATAAGGAGTTAAAAATTGACTACGAAGTCTTTCTTCATTTAAATCAAGTTCTATCTCATCAAAAATATTTTTAGACTTCTCTGTGATTCTAACGTGATAATACATCTTACCACCAAAAATCCTTATAGTTTTCCTACCAGTCCTTCAAACTTTTTATAATTCTCCACAACCCCATCATCCAGATCAATCTCAATCAACTGATCCGCTTTATGCTGAAGAAGCGCATCATACTTCACGAGCTCTTCAATCTTCTTATTCAGCTTTGCAAGCTCATTTTCTGCTTTTCCTTTATTCTTAGAATTAGCTACAATCTCCTTTTCAAGAAGCGGCCGCTGAGCATCCATCTTCGACTCAAAGTCCAGCAAATAATCTATCCTCATCTTCGCCAAGGTAGTTTTATCGTACCTGTGCATGTAAACGAGCGCATTGAACACTTTTCCTTTTTCAGAAGAAGTAAAGAGCCAGTAAATCGGCCTCTTCTTATACATCTTCACATGATCGCTGTAGAAAATCCTTCAGGAAATAATTCCGGATAACCTTCTCAGGAGCCTCACCTTTCTTCGATAGCGCCCCTGCAATAAAATCCAAGTTTTCGGAAAGCGTATCCACCCCAAAAGTGAATTTTAAAAACTCCTTGAACCGGTTTACAATATCATCCGTGTAATACTCATCATCGAGGATCGGAATAATATTGTCCTCATCGGGCAGGAAAGTAGCTCCAGCTATTTTTTCATTAAAATCAGTCAGCTTTTCCCCTTGATTTGCAAGGATCAGCCCTTCTTTCTCCGGCGAATACCTTCCGAACATGCAGCCGACCGAGTAAGAAATTAATTCTTTTATGGTATCTGTCAGTAGTAGTGCTTCCAGTTCTTCTTCAGTTTTATTGTTGCCATAGCGATAATAAGGGTTGCAGGTCAGCGTTACCTCAGAAAGTGGAACCTCTGGAGTTAACTCGTCCTGCAAACCGTAGGCTTCGATGAAAATGCGGTTATTTTCTTCCTCTAGCCGCTGCGTTTCAAGAGTCATTTGTTTCCAGTGGGCGCGGAGTTTGGTGTAGGTTTCGAGGAGTGTTGGCTTGAGGTATTCAGATTGTAATAATGGGAGAGTGGTAAAATCCCAAGAAACTTCGTAGGAATCCCAATCTATTTTTGAGATGGAAATTAAGTTTTCGACAATTTCGTTAACAGATGTACAATGATAGAGTTGGGGTTTAATAATAGGAAGTTTGGCGATGTCACCAACGTTATAGTTTAAGGTTGGAGCTAATATATTTAGGAATAACTAAAAAATAACTTCATGATTTTACTGTGGGAATTACTTTATAATTCCATTTCCCCAAATTATCATCAAAGACAATTTCCATGTTTTCC
>JADGNM010000129.1 GCA_017883485.1 Methanosarcina sp. | reverse complement strand
GAATTTTACCTCATCGTCATCAAGTTTAATATTTAGCATGAAGATATAAACGAATTCAACGTTTATATAATTGATCTATTATTAAATTGTTGCGACACTAGTGTACTGGAAAAGGTGGGATGGTGAAGAGTGGGTGAAATAAATACTGAGCCCATATTTGCCAATTCAAAGTGACTTTGTTGAAAAGAGCTTAATAAATAGGGATAACAACCTATATTGTATTTCGGGCGTGAGAAAATAACTCTTGAAAATGACATTGAATTATTCATACTTAAGAATGGAATAGTAACTTATGCAGACGTCGTTAGTTGCATAAGGGCGTCGGATGAATACATTACTAATGCACTGAAGAATTTTTTAAGTGATGGGAAAATTTTTCGACTTAAAGGAGAGGCTTATACAACTTTTGAATAAGGGGGGGTGAATGTCAAGCTATGAGTATTACAGGTTTTATTTACAAGACAAAATAGATTATGAATTTATCCATAAAGTGTTTGCCCTACTATATCTTCTACGATAAGCAATTTGCACATACGGAACTTATACCGATATTATATACCTAGTGTGACATTAACAACATCTATTATTTACTTTTTAAGGCTCTAATTACTCTTTGTCCAATGAACTTTGGGGCTGGCACTGATCATGATCACTTTTTTCTGTTACAGTGAACTTTATAGTGAATTCCGTCCCGTTGTTTCTTTTCAGTTCAAGTTCCCCATCTAACTGGTCTACGAGGGAAGTTACAAGCTGAAGCCCCAAGCTATCGAGGTCTTCGATATTTAGATTTTCAGGAATGCCTACTCCGTCATCTGAAACTGTCAGAGCAAAATTAACGCTCTTACAGCCATTGATTTTGTATTCTCCCTTTTTTTCTCTATGAAGTTTAATATGAATTTCTCCTTTATCTCTGTCAGAAAATGCATATTTTAGAGAATTGGAGACAAGTTCATTGATTATTATGCCTAGTGGAACTGAAGTGTCCAAGTCAAAGAAAATATCTTCTTCTATATCTGTATCCAAACTGGTGTTGGCATTTTCAAGCCTATAGGTAAGAAAGAGATTGTCAGCAAGTTCTTTAACATAAGCAGTAAAGTTCAGTTTATCGATTTCTCCACCTCGATGTAACTCTTCATGAATAAGAGCCATAGAAATCACACGATCCTGGCTTTCCTTGAAGGCTTCCAAGACTTCTGAATCTTTTATATCCTTTCTTCCTTTGAAATGATCACTTTGAAGGTCAAGCAGTGATGAAATTACCTGAAGGTTATTTTTGATTCGATGATGGATTTCCTGCTTGCGGACAATTTCGATATTCGCGAGAGCTTCTTCAGCTTCTTTTCTTTTAGTTATATCTCTGGAAATGAACGAGACAGCAGTCAGTTTTTTATGCATATCAAAAACCGGAGAAAGAGAAAATGAAACGTAGATTCTCTTTCCGTCCTTTCTTAACCGTGTAGTCTCATAATTACGAATCTTCTGTCCTTTTTTAACCAGTTCACTCAATCTTTTTGTTTCATCCATTAAATTTGATTGAGCCAAGATGGATACAGGTTTTCCAAGAATTTCTTCAGTCGAATAACCATAAACTTGCTCTGCGCCCTTATTCCAACTCGTAATGATGCCATCGAGCGATATAGTCCCAACAGCGTCATTTGACGACTCAACAATATTCGCCAAGGTCCGAATTTTCTCTTCTGATTTTTTATGCTCAGTAATATCCTGAACTACTCCTCTCAATCGAATAGGAGTATTTTTCTCATCAAAAATAGCTTCACCTTGCACACAGACTATACGCTCTTCTCCGTTAGCCAAGATTATTCTGTAATCAATGTTATACGGCTTTCCATTTAATGCTTCTTTAATGGCATGATTCACATACTCTCGATCTTCGGGATGTACACATTTAAAAAATACATCGTGGATTTGTTCAAATTCTTGAGGATCAAGCCCAAAAATACGATAAACTTCATCAGACCAATATAATTTATGAGTTACAGGATTACACTCCCAACTTCCAATATGAGCTATTTTTTGAGCTTCAGCAAGACGCTCTTCGCTTTCTTTCAACGAATTGTATGTTTTTTCAAGTTCTGCTGTACGTTCCTTAACTTTATCTTCTAGGGTGTCATGTGCTTTTTTAAGAGCTTCTTCTGCTTTTTTTCGCTCGGTGATATCTATGAATGCAGAAACGGCTCCGAGTGGGTTACCCTGTTCATCGCGCAAGGGTTTAGCATTACCTAGTAAATGTCGTATCGTGCCGTCAGAAGAGACAAGATCAAACTCGTAGTCGCGTACCTCTTTTCCTGAAGCCGACATTCGCACAGGCATATCTGTAAGTGGGATCTCCACCCCGTCCTTGAACATCCTATAAGTCTCAGGTCTAACTCCCTCTGGAGAGGTTTTGGATATGTTTGAGCCTTCTGGAAGTCGGAGCCATGCATAGGAGAGACGGTTACCAGTCACTTGAAGCGCTTGGGGGTCGTGCGTTATCAACACGGCGGCAGGTACCGCATCCAATAATACTGCCAGTTCATCCGAACGAATTCGCTCACTTTTCTCGCTCTCAACCAACGCATCCACAAGGACATCACGTTTCTCCAGTGACTGAGCCAGTTTGATATTGCTGTAGCTTAGCCGTGAGACCAAGTTGGCAAACGTCATGAAGAAAGACATACCTGTCTCCACAGCTTCCCTGCTCAACCGAGGAACTTTTTTAAGCGCTGCTATATATTCCTCCTCATTGAAGCCGTATTTTTTAGCCTGGGATCGGAAAAGCTCAAAGTCCAGAGGCTCGTCATCAAAAAAGAACTGACCTGCGAAGACATAGCCGATATGCTGGCTACCCACCATGATAGGAGTCACTATGTCCCACATATTATTCTTGCACTTGTACAGTTTAAACTCTCCCGGAAGGACGCCTGCGGATAACTTTGAGTCACTTTCTATGCAGTGCTTGCAGGCTTCGAGGTTAACCCTGTGGAATTTTGTGCAGATATCCTGCCATCCGACACCTGCCAGGACATTTCCCTTGAGATCGTTTATACCAATGGGGATGTGAACAAGCTTATATAAATCATCCATGAGGGGCTGGATCGCCTGGATATCAACGATCTCTGAAAGCTCCACGTTTGCCGTCTCCAGAGCTTCACATTCCTGAACTTTTTCTTCAACCCCTTTCTGGTCACTTATATCAAATCCATAAACGTTTACGCATTCATGTTCGAGTGAGGGATGAAGAGCGATCAGGTATGTTCTTTTTCCAGCTTTAACTTCCATTCTTTCTGGGCTATTCCGGGAAATTACCTTTTGCACAATCTCATTGATATCTGAAGGAAGTTTTTCCCTGACTTCTATGCCCCACTCACGCAGTAAGGGCTCGCCTGCCTCATTGGAGTAAAGAACAGTGCCATTCTTTGCCACGCTGAGTACTGGATTAGGGTTTATTGCAGGAGATTGCTCCATTTTTGTGTTCATAATTCCCTTCAGAGTCTTTTTTCTTGAAGGCAATGCCTTATCTAAACTATTTTGTTGCGACCACTCACAGCAAACGTGATATTTAAATTTATTGATGTATATAATTATGCATTAAATTTAAGTATTCTTCAATCATAACAATTATCGTTTAGTTAGGAAGGTAATAGATACGAGATAATTTAACGTACTACGAGTCAAAGAATAAATGCGTTGTTACTTAATTAATGATAAGGTTAATATAAAAATTACGAATTACGTTATTCATTGAAGAGTACTTTAATTTTCAGTAACATTTTTTTACATGTACTCGTAATTTCGGTTTGTTCTTTCGGTGAACACTGTTTCTTATTCCTTATTCCCTCCAATAAAAATAACCTTCTGAATGTTTTATATTTTTTTCTCCGACCAATTTCTTATCCAGAAAAACGATGAACCAAAGCTTCTTAATACATTCTCAGTTATATGAGACAGTTTTTTATATTTATAAAGCATTAATAATCATAACGTCAATAAATTTCTGAGAAGTCAAATTACTTCTTCTTGTAAAAATGAATATACTTAAAAGTTACTACAAAGTAGGCTTTGTGAAATTCAATAAAATAAAAGTAGGAGAGTCACTTTAAAGTAAAAGATGCTAGGTTAATATAATTTCATTTTTATATAGTTATTTTTAATACAAACGACTTAAGCAACGTATCTAATGGGTAATAACCTTTGAAAATTCATTAGTTAAGCTGATAAGCAGATTTTTATCTTATACAGGAGGGGTATCGAATTAGTAATAGTCTAAGAAAATCTGGTATCGATATTGTTGGCTGTGTACCCTGGGAAACGCACATATGCCAATTTTATCAAACAAAAGAAGAATTAACGGATATTCTGGTGCCTTATTTCAAAGAAGGATTGAAAAACAACGAGTTTTGCCTCTGGATTACATCGCAACCTTTGGAAGTTGAAGATGCGATAGAAGCCTTGAGACAGGTTGTACCTGATCTTAATGTTTATCTGGAGAAAGGACAAATCGAGATTATCTCTTACAATGACTGGTTTCTAACTGAAGGCGTTTTCGACCCTGATAGGGTCTCAAATGGTTGTGCTGAAAAACTGACTTATGCTTCACAAAATGGTTACGAAGGTGTCAGGCTTAGCGGGAACAATTCATGGTTGGATGAAGAAAACTGGGATAGTTTCATTAATTATAAGGAACAAATGGACAATGTCATTGGCAACTGCCAGATGATAGTTCTTTGTACTTATTCTGTCGATAGGCACAACGTTGACGAGATAATTTATCTGGGCGTAAACCATCAATTCACATTGGTCAAAAGTAAAGGAAAATGGAAGCTCATCGAAAGCTACAAGCGTAAAATGGCTGAAGAAACAGCAGTCAGAGCCACAAAAGATTGGGAACATACTTTTGATACTGTGCCAGACCTTATAGCCATAATAGATACTAATTATAGAGTTACCCGTGCTAACAGTGCCATGGCATCAAAATTGGGGATGACACCGGAAGAGTGCATTGGGCTAACTTGTTTTAGTGTTGTCCATGGGACGACAAAGCCTCCTTCTTTTTGTCCACACATGCAATTGCTTAAGGACGGATTTGAGCACACAGCAGAGGTTTGCAAGAACTGTCTTGGTGGCTATTTCATAGTAAGCGTCTCGCCACTATACGATTCAGGAGGAAAAGTCACTGGAAGTATTCATGTCGCCCGCGATATTAATGAACGCAAACAAGAAGAGCACCGGATAAACAGATACAACCGTGTTCTTGAGGAAATTAACCGGATCTTCAGCAATGTTGTGCAGGCAAAAACAGAAAATGAACTTGGAAATGCATGTCTATACGTAGCCCTGGAAATGACGGGCAGCCCTGTTGGTTTCGTTGGTGAAGTGGGAATCGACGGGATAATGCACGATCTCGCAATTAGCGAAATGGGATGGGATCAGTGCCTGATGTATGACAAAACAGGACATCGCCGCCGCCCGGGCAATTTTGTCCTGCATGGCTTGTACGGACGTGTAATTGAGAGTGGAAAAGGCTTCTTTACAAACAATCCTCTATCACACCCAGATAGTATCGGCTTGCCGGAAGGTCATCCTCCGCTTACGTCATTTCTCGGTGTGCCCCTTGTCCAGGAGGGAAAAACTGTGGGAATACTTGTGGTCGCAAACCGTGAAGGCGGCTATAACTTCGAGCAACAGGAAGACCTTGAAGCGATTGCACCTGCAGTGATGCAGGCCCTTCAGAGAAAAAAAGCGGAGCAGGAACGCAAACAGGCAGAAGAGGCTCTGCAAGCGAGTGAAAATGAATTTCGTACATTAGCTGAAAATTCTCCTGACATGATTGCCCGCTTTGATAGACAGAATCATCACATATATGCTAATCCTGCCGATGCGGAACTTTATGACCGGTCTCCGGAAGAAATCATTGGGAAAACTCATAGTGAACTGGGTATGGATCCTGAACTGGTTAAATTCTGGAGAGAGCATTTTGAGAATGTTTTTATCACAGGCAAACCTAAAACAATGGAATTTCGATATATGTCGCCTCGGGGGAAAGAATACTACTTTAACACACGAATAGTACCAGAGTTTGTTAATGATGAAGTGAACTCTGTTCTTGCCATTTCCCGTGACATTACCGATATCAAGGAAACAGAAACTAAGCTGAAAGAAACACTTGACAATTTAGAAAATTTAGTTAAAGAACGTACAGCAGAGCTTGAAAAGGCTTATAAATCGTTGAAAGAAAGCGAACGAAGTCTTGCTGAAGCTCAAAAAATGGTTCATATTGGAAATTGGGAATGGGATATTGTAACTGATAAAGCATACTGGTCTGAGGAGTTGTATCATATTTTTGGACGCAATCCCCAAGAAATAGCCCCAGATAATAATGAATTTTTGAATTATGTATACCCCGGCAATCGAGACTGTGTGGATAATGCCTTTAAAAAAGCTTTAAACGGAGAGATCTATAGCATTGATTATAGGATTATCTTAGCCGATGGAGAAGAACGTGTAGTTCACGAACAAGGTGAAGTCATTTTTGAAAAAAATATCCCAATTCGAATGATTGGAACAGTTCAGGATATTACTGAACGTAAAAAAACAGAAGAGAAAATTCAGAGCTTAGCGAACATAGTGGAATCATCACATGATGCTATCGTAACTAAGTCCCTTGACGGTATCATTACAAGCTGGAATAAGGGAGCAGAGCAATTTTATGGTTATTCAGCTGAAGAAATTCTTGGAAAACCCATATTCATCCTGGAGCCATCCTCTTCAGAAGGAGAAACAAAAGCACTAATCGAAATGGTCAAACAGGGAGAGAGGATCCACCAATATGAGACTTCACAGTTAAGAAAGGACGGGAAGAAAATATACGTTTCATTATCTCTTTCTCCGATTTTTGATATCCATGGGAAGCTGACTGCTATCTCGGTCATTGCCAGAGATATAACTAAAAGAAAAGAAGCTGAAGAAGCTCTGGCAAACGCCGAGACTGCCCGCAAAAAGGAGATTCACCACCGGATTAAGAATAACCTTCAGGTAATCTCATCCTTGCTGGATCTACAGGCTGAGAAATTCAATAATAGA
>JADGNM010000128.1 GCA_017883485.1 Methanosarcina sp. | reverse complement strand
TGGACTTGTACCGTCGATATATGAATCAGCAAATAAGCGTATAACAGGCAGTATAACAAAACAGGGATCGAAGCATGTCAGAAGGATGCTTGTGCAGGTCGCACACGCAATATCCCGAACTAGAAGTTCAAGGCTAAAGAGTTTCTTTATGAGAATAAAAGCTAAAAAAGGAACGAAAGTAGCTGTTGTTGCGCTAGCAAGAAAAGTTCTCTGTATATTTATTGCATCATCTTCTGGTAAACAGGGAAATGTATGAAGAAACTGTAGATCTAAAACCTAAACCTCTCAAGTTTGATCGGACTTCCTCCCCAATTCAGATTACTGAACTGGATATGATTAATGCTCTCATCAAAGCCGGTTACATTATCAAAAAAATGGATAAAGGTGGTGGAAGCGGGGGAGGATATAGTACTCCCTTATCATGATGAAAGTTTTCTATAGGTGATAAAACAGCATCGGATACATCGTTTTTCATAGAAAATAGTATAACTTAAAGACATATTAAGAAGTATCTGAAAGACTATAAATACACCAAAAGGCCTTAAAAAACGCTAAGTTCAATTTATTTTATCGAGATAAAGTTTACCTAACGGGAGCTAAGAAAATGGCTATAATGGACTTAGAAAAGGTCAAAGGGATCCGGGAAATTTCTAGCTTACTTCGAGATATTACAAAGTGATGGTTAGTATAAAAAATAATCTTAAAAAGTAGTACTGATTAGGACTATTAAAAATCTTTAAATGGACTCGGCGGGATTTGAACCCGCGGCCTTTACGTTGCGAACGTAACGATCTACCCCTGATCTACAAGCCCTTTTAGGAAAAGGAGATTGTAAAAGTTCTTCCGGAAACATTGTCCGATCCTTTTTTCTCCTTTATGTGAAATAGAGTTCAAGAGCCTTGATGCAATTAAATACGGTAGACTTCCTTAACCTGGACATTTTCGACACCAGGAATTTGTGCGAAGATTTCTTCTACGGCTTCGGTTCCGCCTGCTTTATCATCGACAATTAAAGTAACAATCAGGGCCTTTAATCCGAAAGCAATAGGCTCTTCGATGATATCTCCGTGAAGGTCGGCTCCTGCCGGAATTGCGGCTTTGAGCTTTTCTTTTAGCTCTGCAAGGTCGGTGTCGATACTCTGTGGCATAATTTTTATCTTTGCTGCTACATCGCCCATTCTAACTCCTCTTATCCTGTATCTGATCCTGCTGATCAAGTTTAGTTTGGTTCCCCCAACATGTTCTTTAAATTATAGAGACTTTGCCTGAAATCAGGGAGCCTTGTATCCGCATTTGGGGCAGGTATAAACGTTACCCTGCTGCCTGCAGCTTCCGCATCTTCCGATCTCTGATCCGCACTGCGGGCAGGGAAACTTTACATAGCCTTTTTCCACAAGACGAATCCCGCATGAAGTACAGTACTCAACTTTCTGTGATGACATTTTCTTCTCCTGTTTTCTATGTTCCTGGCGCCTTTATTAACATTTGCAGATTTAATAAGCTTAAATTAAATAATGCTTTTTGATACGCTTTGCTTTTCCCTATCATATACGATATACAATTTAAATATTCCCCTTTACCGTTGTACCAGATACAGGCTTCCCGTACACTGCCTGAACTACCCTTTCCGGAAATTTGCCGTTTACAATTAAACAATTCATGCTGTTACTCAGGAGAAACGTCGGTAAGGCAGGGTCAACGCAGCTTGGACAACTCCCTTTAAAACTAGCAGCAGAAATTTCCCTGATCAATTTTCCTTCCATAAATATTCCGTCTACATCCGTAACCTTAACAAATGCAGATTCTGTCTGTTTTGCAACCCAGGCAGCAATTGTATCAGAGGTCACATCCCAGGTATGGGGCAAGGGATCTTCAGTTTTCAGGAGCCTGTAGGGAAAGAGAATTGACACTCCCTGGGGGATGTCTGTTAGCATATCTGTGGCTGCAGCGCTGCTTTTATCCCTCAAATAAAAGGCATACTGCTCCATGCCGAGCACAGCCATCCAGTGAGCTGCATCGGCACCGAGAGAATATTTATAATCAACTGCCCTTACGGCATTAGCAAACAGTCCTCCTCCGGGTACAACGAGAATGGAAGAGGGAAATTCCCCACACGCATGTGTACCTTCAGCAATTTCTATAACTTTTGATTCTCTGGAGCCAAATTCTTTTACCAGCCTGTCTATAAGTTTGGGAGCTTCTCTGATGAGGCTTCCCCCTATTTTGACTACGACTCTCATAAGTTTCCTTTCCCGAGTTTCGCTTCGGGAGCACGAGGTCTGTTTCGCTCGCTTTGCTCGCTCAAGCAGACTAATTTATAGGCAGCGTTTTTTCCGCGTTTTCGGCGGTTAATCAAGCAGCCGGGCGGCAGCATATGCCGGAAAAACCTTTGAGATTTCCTCCCCCCAGCGCTCGGAAACCGAAAAGTATTCGAAACCAAGGCTTTCTGCAGCTTCCTTTATCAGGAACTCTCCAAGGCCTGCTGCTGCGATCCTATCAAGCTCGTTTCTTTCCGCAACTTCAAAAAGCGCCTGAGTCAGAATGGAAACCTGTTTTTCCTTCACCTGGACTGCTATTTGATATATATCTTTTCCCTTAATTTCCGAAAGATCCGCGCATACCAGCCTTGCAATCCTGCGCATGACATCGGTTTTGCTCCTGCCTGCCCCATCTGCAGTCTCACAGGTGTACATTTCTTCATCTATGTTTCCAAGCAAGAGATAAATATCTGCAGTCGTTGCAAAGAGCTCTGAAGCAGTCCTGCACCAGCTCTGTTCGACGTTTACTTTTTTAAGAATTGCAGCCAGGTTTGTCCTGAGTATGCCTGAATATACAAGTTCACTTCGCTTCAAACGTTCAAAGTCCGTTAGTCCGGCTTTATGTTCTCCGGAAATAACAGGGATAATATCGCTTGTGGTGCTGCCCACATCCACAAATATGCAATCTCCTGTTTCTGTTCCTATCAGCCTGGCTGAAGCCGCCCAGTTAGCAGCAGCAAGGTCCCTTAACCTGTCAGTCTCACTCTGGACCCTGCCCATGTTATTTATATATGAGACTTTTGAAAACCCAAATGCCGAATCAACAGAGTCTTTTATAAAGCGGATGCCCTCTTCCTTGTTTTTAAAACAATCTGCAAGCTCCCCGGTCATAACGACAGCAACTTTTTCGGGCTGCAATCTCTCTGCAATTTCCTTTAAAATTTCCGGAAGCCGTGTGTTTTTCCAGAGAGGCAGGTAATGCAGTTCCGTAAGTGTTCCGTCGGAAGAGGCAAGTTTAGTGTTCGCTCCTCCGATATCAAGCCCGATAACCTTCGAATACATTATGATCTCTTCTCCGGTTCTTTATTCCGGGTTCAATTCAGTTCTATATTTAAGATTATCACTTTTATTTATTTCTCGTTTTTCTTTAATCAAACAAAGTCAATAGTATGTTGTTTTGATATTAAATTGATTATGTTGGAGATATTCCGAGTATCTGCAAAAACTATTTAATAGATTTATTCAGTTGTAGTTTTGCAGGTTTCCAACGAAACCCAAACCTTACGTTTCACGTATGAGAGAAACGAATGTGTGAAAATAGACTTTCTTCATTGCTTATATAATATAGATAGTTGGGTAACCGGTATGAAAATTCAGAATGTGTTTCTAGGCATTATTTGGTTATGTGGTTTCTTGGTTTTATGTACTGGTGCGCTCTGGATGTTGAGAGCAATTTGGGATTCAGTTACAATTATGAGGGGCAAGACGGGTGATAAAAAAGCAGTTGAGTCATTTATTGAAGAATTTAATGATATTGATTTAAGTGTCAATGCGTTTTCAGACGGATTTCTCGATGAAACTAAGGAGTAAAACAAAACGCGGTGGCTGGAACACTTCAATGTAAAGATAATCTAAAATTCCAAAAAATTCGAATCCATAAATATAAATGATCTTTTGGTTTACTATCAAATGAAAAGTTATTTATATTAAATTGTTCTAGTGATTATATATCAGAATTATAAGTTTTATCCAAACGAAATTGATAGTGTTCAGATACTTAAGTGCTTTCGATTAAGAGGGTATTATCGTGTTGCTAAGTAGTATAATTTCATCCAGCGCAGTGTCATCTGCTGTGTCATCCAGCGCAGTGTCATCCAGCGCAGTGTCGTCTAGTGCTATTTCATCGAGTGCGATTACCATGATTACAACTCCCGGTTTACCCCAATATGGTGTTGCAATGGTTTCCGCGCTAATAGTTATTCTTTCTGTAAAAGAAATCCTTTCATCCTCTCATAAATGGAATGAATACCTTAATAACTCATTTAATTTGGCAGCCGTACCTTTTGTTTTCACTTTTGTGATGATTGTTTTGTTCAATGTATTGAATATTATCAGATAATGACATTAATAGAAATGTACCCACTTTCCCATCTTTAGTTTAAAGGCTGCCGACCTTATTTCTTTTTATAACTATTTCTTTTCTCAAGATTGTTATTCCAATTTCCTATTTTTGCCTGTTCATCAGGATCATTTGCATTTTTGTGTGCCTCTTCGGAAAATGAGATTTCGAGAGAATTTACGAAATATAAAAAATTCAGAGCCATGACCAGCCGATCAGATGAAGGGGGAGGATTCCGAAGAGAAAAACGTTGACGAAGCCGTGGAGGACAGCAATAAATGGCAAGCTTTTTGTTTTGTAGAAGATTAACCCTATAACGAGCCCAACAAAACCAGTATAGAGCATTTCATAATAGGTACCATATCCCGAGTGCATGAGACCAAACAGGAAACTTGTAATTAACAGGGCTTCGGGCATACTTAAAGCTTGTTCGAGTCTGGTCTGGAGAATTGACCTGAAGATAAGCTCCTCAATCAGACCGACAAAGAAGACCATGATAATAGTGAGCATAAGAATGTTTTTGAAGCTAAGGTCAGGTATCAGGTACCCTGGCCGGATAGTCAGGTACTCTCCAAGCCCCAGCAGGAAGCTCAGCGGCACAGCAAGGACCATATAGGCCAGTAAATGCTTTTTAGTAATACCCAGCTCTTCGAGAGAGTTACGCTGGTTTATTATTATAGCTGCTACCGGGATTGCCAAAGGCGTATAATACAAAATAAAAGTATAAAGTGTCATATTGGAAAAAACCGGCATTGAAAGATTTACGAGTCTAAGGACCGGGAGAAGCATTAGCGGCATATGTATTTTGTGGACTTTGGGGTCTTTTAAGAATATGTTGGAAACGGAAAGACCAAACAGTACCGCTATATGAACATAGACTGCTATCTCGATTTTACCAAAAAAGATCAGTAATTCTGCAATGGCTATGCACAGGACAGGGACTGCAATATACAGTTTGAGTTGTTTGGCATTAACTTCTTCCTGAACTACTTTTTTCGGAACTGATACATCCTGAACTGCTTCCTTATTCCCCTTTATTTTCCTAACTTTTAATGAATTAAGAGTTTTGCGGAGATCTGCTATGAATTCGTTATCTCCCCTGATCAAGCGTGTATATATGAAACCGAGCAGGATAGCTGCTCCTACTCCTGCAAGCAGATATACAATGTCGATGTTTTGTCCAATGTCTTTTAGGGGGTCAAAGCTTTCATTGGAGGCTAAAGTAACTTCCAAACCCAAAACTTCAAGGGTTTTAGTATATATTTGAGCTGAAGCATGTACGGTATCCGGAGAAAAAGAAAACTGCACGCTGCTAACGGATGCGGCTGCAGGAGAAATTGCCAGTAAAGCAAGAATCAGAGCTAAAGCTATTAAAAAGTCCAGTTTTTTTCGTCCTTTCTGGGACTTAATTAATGTTTTCACGGAGGGAACTCCTTTTTTTAGATAGAGGCAAGCTCGGATTTGTTTAATATCGTTTTTAGTATCTTCTCAGATTTCTACATCGAGTTATGAGGTACATTGTTGAATCTTACATTGATGACTTGCTACTGGCAGATAACACGTTTTTCTTTAATTCTCATCCTTAGCACTTTTACAGGAAAACACATTATCTATTGTACTTATAGAGGTTAAGGAATGTCCATTGTCTAGATATGCAATAAGATTATGGTCAAATATTCACAGTTTTTAATTAAATGCTCATTTATCGAACAGTCAAGAAACAATACGAAGAGATATTGCCTTTTAAGGTATAAATCTGCCAAATAATGATTGTAAGTCGTTATTGTAAATCTTATATAAATGTCTATTCATATTGACGTACTCCTTATTGCAAGAGTTAGCTTTTAAATTTAAATGAGATCTATAGAATTCATCTTTGACTTCTTATTCTGGATTTCGACCTCGAATCAGCCGTCGAAAGCCGCAAGAAAACAATTACGAGCAGCAGAAGAAAAAAATCAATGCTCGCGAGCAATGGATCGAGGGCAAAGCATCGCGAGCAATTAATAAAGAGCAAGGTGTTCGAAGGCAGCCGAGAATTAATTCCGGTCCTTTCATCCAGGCATCGAGGTATTCAAGGTCTCGTTAGCCTTTATTGCCTCAGTTGTGTTTGCATCTATCCAGAGATGCAGATCTCGATAGGGCACATTTCCGCCGGTTTCGTTGAAGAGCAGAAACTCAAGTTTCATATTCTGTCCCTCGAAAGTTGGAGTAAACGTAACCGGTTCTTCCCAGGTCTCGTTATTGGCAAGATTTATGTGTTTCTGGTTTTCCGGAAGAGGCAGGGACTTATTTTCAAGCCTTAATTCCAGTGTATAATTTACGGGCCTGTACTCGTGGTTCACAACTCCAACTATTAAAGTTCCACTCTGTCCGAGCACGTATTTTGTTGTATAGTTGTCGGCTTTTCCTTCAGGTCCGAGAATATAGAATTCGGTGAAGTGCTCCCCTTCCTTTGGGGTTAAAATTACATAAATGAGGGTTGTGACTGACAGAAGGATTGAGAGGACAAGGACGACAGTAAGAGCCTTATCCAGTTTTGATGCCGCCCTATCCAGGATTCCAGTTTTGAGCGAAACTGCCGTTTCCCTGAAGGGCACAACGAATGCTTCGGTTTCCGAAAGCTTTGCCCGCCTCAAGTACGCAAGCCCGCACATTATGAAGGTGAAAACTGACAGGCATATGAGAATTGGTAGGAGCCTTATACCCCAGG
>JADGNM010000127.1 GCA_017883485.1 Methanosarcina sp. | reverse complement strand
AAGAGAAGCAGGGATTACAGATTCAAAGTGGACACTAAGAAATCTTCTAACATTTAAGTGCTTCAAAACACCAATCATATAACGCTGGACGACCAAAATATTTAACCCGATAGATATTTAAGATCAAGACTCTTTTCGATACTCTATATTTAAGAATGGATGACAGGATTTCCTCTTGAATCCATTGGAAGATTATTACCCTATTGATAAAAAATAGTTTTTACAATTGAGTTAAACAATTCTAAGTAGTTTCCCAGGAACAGCATAAAAAGATGTCATATATGAACAGAGCTGCCCTACCTCTTAATAACAGGATCTCCATTTATGGAGTTCCTGTGATGTATATATTATATCTCCTGCTCATTCTAATAGCCCCTTTTGCAGGGGTGACTCTTCTTTTTCTCATCTCTGTCATACTCTTCCTCGGTACGAGATTTTCAGGAAATTATGTCTCCTGCTCCAGGGACGTCATCAGTCTTTATTTTTCCCTGTCCCTTATGCTGTTTTTTTCATTTATTTTGGGGAGTTCTTCGTACACATATCCTTTCTACATAGCGCTTGCTGCTTTTGCAATTGCGGCAGTGGGAAGCCATAATTCTTCTTTTTCGGAAACTATCCCTGTCACTGATTTTGAATCAAGAAGGAGCAGGCTAAAAAAGAAAAGTTTCTCAATATTCTGGGGTTCGGTTTTCCTGGGAATTCGTATTGCTGCGGCATTCCTTGCTGCAGTCTGGGTCGTCTACTGGCAAGGGCTTTCGATCTCATATAATCTGGTTTTCCTCATAGCTGTAATCGGGGCTGTTACAGGATCTCTTTTTGAGTCAATTCCATCCAGTATCGATAAAAACATCTCAGTACCTCTGGGCGCAGGAATGATGATGTGGATTTTTGAGGAGTTCAGATATTGGGTTCCTGCAGAAAAAACCCTGATAGCTCTTGTCTTCTCTTTTTTCCTTGGCGTGCTGGCTCACCGTGCGAAAATTGCCGATGTCTCGGCTCTTCTGAGTGCCGCCCTTCTCGGAGTCCTGATAATTGTTTTCAGCGGGCTTCCATGGTTCTTGCTTTTGCTTACTTTTTTTATTATGGGAGGCGGTTTTACCAGATACAAGTACCAATATAAGAAATCAATAGGGATCGCGCAGTCCAAAGAAGGAATCCGCAGCTACGAAAATGTATTTTCAAACAGTACTGCAGCTCTCGTCCTGGCAGTAGCATACGGGATCTTTTCTGAACACAGTCTTCCGATAATTTATGCATATCTTGGCACGGTTGCAACAGCTACCGGGGATACCCTGGCAAGCGAAATCGGGACAACAGCAAAAGGAAGGCCAAGGATGATTACGACTCTTAAACTCGCAAAACCGGGAGACGATGGAGCAATTTCCCTCCTAGGCGAACTTGCCTCAATTTTTGGTTCTGCGGTAATAGGACTGCTTGCCTACGTCCTGGGAGTATCCGACAACCTTTTGCTTTCAGTTATTATTGCAACTGCAGGAGGCTTCTTTGGAACAAACATAGACAGCCTCCTTGGGGCTACGCTTCAGAAGAACGGCCTGCTTTCAAATAGCGGAGTCAATTTCCTTGCAACCTTTGCAGGTGCAGGATTTTCATTATTGCTATACATTCTTATAACTGCAATTTGAGTAAGGTTAGATTTACAGTTAAACTCCTTTTTATACTCCTGTACGGTATACTCCTTTTCTATACTCCTGTACGGTATACTCCTGTTATTTATAATTTTCAGGCGTATGTCTTAATGGGTTAAAGGCGTATATCTTAATGGGCTATAATCCATTAGTGATCTCTGGAGTTCAGACTCAACTCAGATGCTTCGGGAAAACCGTACTCGGGTTTGAAAAAACATAAGAATTCAAATCTGACTCTCAAGATATCAAACACAACTCTTTAAGACCCAAACATTACTCTTACATGCTGGCAATTTCAGACTTCTCAGTTATCCATTTATTGGCAGGTGCCTTGTTATGAAAGAAGAACTTGAAACTATAGTGGCTTATCATCAGGCAAGTAAGCACAACTTCAAAGCTTATGCTCCGCATCCTCAACTGCCGGATATGCTAATCAAACCGGATCTGTTTTTGAGTTATTCCGGAACTCAACTTTTACTTCTGGAAAAATGGAGTGAAGAACAAACAGAAGCTGAAGTCTTTCCTGCCTATGAACAGGCTTTCACTCCAGAGGAACTCAAGCTTTCAGAGATGAATAAAGAAAATATTTCCAGACTTTTTTTTGACAGCTTTGCCATTTCGGCCTGGAGACAGGCAGGTGCTACAAAATGGCCCCTTCGCGTCAACCCGTCAAGTGGAAACCTTCATCCTACAGAAGTTTACCTTCTTTCCGGTCCTATCCAAGAATTGCTGAAAAGTCCTTCTGTATGCCACTACGCTCCTTTACCTCACGCCCTTGAATTAAGGGCAGAGTTTTCTCCGGAGATCTGGGAATTGCTAAGTTCCGGCTTTCCGGAAGGTGCATTTTTTGTGGGTTTAACCTCAATTTACTGGAGAGTCTCCTGGAAATACGGTCTTCGAGCTTTCCGATATGCCAATCATGACATAGGACATGCGATTGCTGCCCTGACTTTTGCGGCTGCCGGGCTCGGCTGGAAAACAAGCCTTCTTGCGGATATGGGTTCCGAGGAACTTGCAGAACTTCTTGGTATCTCCGGAAGAAGTGGGCCTGAAAAAGAAGAACCTGCCTGTCTGCTTGCAGTCTATCCGGCAGGAGAGACCTGTACCGCAGGCAAGGTTTCTTCTGCTGCAATTTCTGCTTTGAAAAGCGTTTCCTGGAAAGGGGCCCCTAGTAGTTTGAGTCCGAGGCATGTTGAGTGGATTGGAATTGAAAAAGCTGCCTCAGCAACCCGAAAGAGAGAGACCGATTATCTGGAGAAAAAGCGGGAGCTAGCGCCTGAAATGCACGTCGTTTCGCACCTCAAGGTTAACGATATTATTGTTAAGTCCAGTGTCAAGTCAGATCTCGAAATTCCTCCCCTGCGCAAAGTTATTCGTGAAAGGAGAAGCGCCATTGAGATGGATAACAGCGCATACATGGAGAATGAAACTTTTTACCAAATACTGCAGAAGACCCTTCCTGGGAGAAACCCCATTTTTAATACTCTTGCTTATGGTTCTTTTACGCACCTGCTTCTTTTTGTAAACAGAGTAAAGGATCTCCTTCCAGGCCTTTATATTTTCCTTCGCAAGCCTGCGGAAAAGGAGAGATTTAAAGCTGCCATAAGGCCGGATTTTCTTTGGGATAAACCTCAGAATTGTCCTCTCGACTTTGAGTTTTATCTGCTTATGGAAGAAACATTGTATGATTTTGCAGCCCAGCTTTCCTGCGGCCAGCGAAAGGCTGCAGATGCCTGTTTTACTGCCTGCATGCTCTCGGAATTCGAGGAACCTCTGAATAAGTTCGGCTCCTGGATATACCCTTATCTTTTCAGAGAATGCGGAATTCTGGGACAGCTTCTTTACCTTGAAGCTGAAGCAAATGGCCTGAGAGGCTGCGGGATAGGATGCTTTTTTGATGATCCTGTGCATGAGACCCTTGGGCTTAATGGGCTTGAATACCAGGATCTCTACCATTTTGTTATGGGCTCACCGCTTCAGGAAATCGGCGTAATAACTCTTCCTGCATACGAAGAGTAAATTTTATTCCTTTTCCTATTCTTCGTTCACTCCTTTCCCTGTTCGTCACTTTCTTTTCTAATTTTTCTTCTCAAAGTTGTCCTTCTGAGAGCTTCGTGTCTGGAAGTCGGAGCAGGTCTCTCACATTCTGTTGATCCCTCGCACTCAACTACAATTCCACGTAGCAGACGACCCAAAATGTCCGAACCTGTTATAATCCTCTTTTCTTCATTCCAGTAGAGAATTAGGTCCTGATCGATTACATCGTCTTCAGGGTCCTGTGGATATACTTTAAACTGCCGGATTACTCTTTCAAGCCTTGTTTTCGGAGATGATACAACAACAGGAAAATGACAATAAGATAATGGAATAAACGGGCCTTTTTTGTAGACCGCATCCCTGAGGAAATGGTCCGCATCGAGCACCATAACTGGCTCACCAGTGGGGCTGGTAATAACTACCCATTTTTTCCCAGAAGCTTCTATCTTCTGCAAGAAGGGATCGGATGGCTCCCTTTTAAAAGGAGGAAAAACCGGACGGTTATTTTCAACAGGAAGTGAGATTATACTTCTTGGATCTATTATCGAGCCTTCATCAGAAATATTAACGTCGTCTATGGTAAGAAAGTTCAGGGCTCCTATCCCCTCAAAAGCGCCGATGTCTGATTTTCCGGATTCGATATGCTTTTCAAGCATAATCATCATAGCCTGCTCCTTGAAAAGCTCAAGTTTTTCCTTTCCGAGCCACCAGTCCAGAATAAGAGCTGTTGGTTTTGCTACGGGATAGAGAATAAACTGGTAGAAGCGAATGAGAGGGGTTAACTTTGCTCCAAGTGAAAGGGCGTTTCGAGAAAAATAAGCCTGGGGAGCAATTTCTCCAAAGCAAGTGATCACGAAGGTAGAGAAGAGGAAAGCTGAGGCTCCTGTCAGTACAGAATCAGTAAGTAGAGCGATCAGGACATTTATGCCTACATTCCCCCAGAGTAATGTAGTAAGCAGGAAATTGGAGTCCCTTCGAATCTCCAAGATTTTAACAGCTTCCTTATTACCTGCCTCAGCCTCGATCTCAAGCTTGAGCCTCCCAAGGCCAAAAATTCCGATCGTCAGTCCTGCGAATATGGAAGACTGGATCATGCAGATTATAATCACTATCCAGATAGTTATTTCATTCATTGTGAGTCTATAGCCTCTATACATTCATCTATGCCTAATCGATGCCCTTAAGCCTTATCAGTGTTTAAAAACCGAATCGAAAATGCTTTAGCTTAGTCGAATGCCTTAATCTGTTATATTTCTTATAAATTTAATCTCATTGCTCTAATTTTAGTAAATTTAATCTTATTTTACTGTTATATGCTAAACTTTAATACATCACTTTCATTGAAGCTATACGTCTAAAGTATATGGTAAATAATTGCTACTGTAATTCTGTTCTCTGTTATTCTCACAGTAAAATATTTTTCATATGCCATAAAATAACTTTATAAGAATAAATGAATTTGAAATATTTAGATATAACGTAAACGACAATAGGAAAAAACATTAAAAAAATTAAATGAGTAAAGATTTACATTCGAGGACTTCTAATACTTTAGCAGTTAACGTTTGGATGATTTTAAATGCCGGTCAAAGTTGTCTATTTTTTCCGGAGTAAGGTTACCTCTTCTTAGAGGCAACAGTTGCAAAAAGTATTATTGAAATAAAAAGCATATTTGATTTATGTTTTTATCTTTTTCAAAATCCATGCCATATTCTGCCCCAGCGTCTGCATGGTTCTTATGCCTTCTTCATCTTTTTCTACATCTCCTTCGGCAAGACCCATCCCTACGTTCCAACCTATAGATCCTGGGATGATCATCTGGGTTGCGGTAACTAAATGGTTGATAGAATCAAAAACATGAATTGACCCAGCCCGTCTTACTGCAACAACGGCTGCTCCAACCTTACGTTTGAACAACCCACCATCTGCTCTGGCAACTAAGCCTGCTCTATCAATAAGAGCTTTAAGCTCAGGGGTCAGGTCTGCGAAATAGGTAGGAGAGGCGAGAATAATGCCATCGGCTTCGACCATCTTTTCTGGGACTTCCGTTAAATGCTACAACTTTCATTTTATCGATTCCTCCAATCAATTATGTTCGTGTACTCTTTATCTTTTTTCTGCTTATAAACTAAATTTTTGGGAAAACAAGGCATTCCTATTAGGGTCTTCATGTAAAGTCTTGAAACTAGAACCTTAATCTCTTAGGTTCTGAGTGTACAGGTCATGATAGCAACATTTTGTATTACAAAGTTGGTATAAATTCACTCTAAAATTTTTACTTTAGTGTGACTATTCTTAAAGACGATATCACAGGCTCTCTTAATTGAATCAGCTTCTCTATTGCTATATGCTCCACAGGTTTAAGAAGCATCATTGAAAAGTTCGATTATTGTCACGACACTAGCTGGTTCATTACTATCACAGATGTAGTCAATTGTTACCTGAGCATGCATCTTGCCATATAGCCAACAAATTATGACAAAGCTTATCCCATTCATCATTCATTTCGATACCAATTGTGACTGGTCTAATTGCTTTGTATTCCATTTTTTCTGTATCAATTTCAGCACGTATCGAAACTCTGGCTAAATTGTTATATGGATAAATGATAAAATTGATTACAAACTGCTTTCCATCGAAACCAGTAGATAAAGAATGAGAAACATTTGATTTGTATAACTCCAATGACTCTCTTGTACTAGTGGTTATCAATCTGGTGATGGTAGCTATGTCTATGGTTTGTATTTTGGCGATTTCTTTGTGTTGTTTTATAGCCATTACTTTACCTATCTACACTAATGTCAAAAAGACAAGATTTTCCTATAAATCGACATACGTATCTAATCGATTTGATTAATTTTTCCCACATTTACTTGACATTTCTATTACTTTTGTCAAGTATACGATTAACTCTTTCATATAAATCGTTTTTCATTAAAATCTATACTTTTATAAACAGATTGGATTGCTATATAGATAACTATTAACAAAAATTGTTCATTCCGAACGAAAATAAGGATGAAAATGAGTTGGACAATGAAAAAAGAGATTGTCAATACGCAATTATTCTACACAAAAGAGTGTGCGAAAAGTGGAAAAATTATAATAGGGTAAGTGTGGTAAACTAGCAAAGTTAGTTTTAAAACACCTTAAGGAGACTGAAGACTTTGGACGATTGGAGGATAAAGATTTCAGTGCTTTGGCTCTTTGCATCAATTGCTTTTTTAGCTCATCAGATATTGGTGCTAATGGAGCCAGGTATAATAGCACAATTAATGGCAGGAGAAGCTGAAGGTCAGAAAATAAGCCCTGAACTAATAATGTTATTTGCAATCTTATTGTTGGTTCCAATGGTGATGGCTTTCCTGTCCATGACCTTGAAAGATTCGCTGAATCGTTTGGTAAACATCATTGTGGGCGCGGTCTTTGCCGTCCTTTGGTTCGTTGGCGTAGTTGATGCTGCGCAGTCTGCATATTGGGGCGGGGCACTAATGACACTTTCAGCAGCCT
>JADGNM010000126.1 GCA_017883485.1 Methanosarcina sp. | reverse complement strand
ATTTTTCCACATCGATTACCGATTTTCTTAAACTCCAGTCGGTGATCTGGTCAACAAGGGCTCTTTTTCAAGCCCCTTCCTCGACCGCATCAGCGGGCAAGGAGGGGGTAGTTGACTCCCTAAACTACCTCTATTTATTCGAGTGAATGAAGTTTTCAGTCAATGAATTTATGCACCTTGTTTATCTCAACTCGTATGGATTCCATAATATAGGAGATATCTCAACTAAAACGTAATTTGAATATTTACTAAAGTGATTAAGTAAGATATGTTTGAAATGCCTTATATATAATTTATGATTCCCTGGATTCACTTTCAATCTCTTCTTTTCTTTCAATCTCTTCTTTTATATCTGTATCAAATGTTAAAGTAGGTCAAATGTTAAAAATTATATAAACTGAAGATACATACTTTCTTAAAAGAGAACCCGGGTGGGAAATATGGCAAAAAGGTTAAAGGTTGCAAATCCAGCCCGCTGCATAGGCTGCTATTCCTGTATGATGGCTTGCGCGAGAACGTGGTATGACACCATATCTTTGAAAAACAGTAGAATTGATATCCAGACTCGCGGCGGAATTGAAACTCCTTATGCTCAAATTGTCTGTCATGCATGCATTGATCCGCCGTGTATGAGGGCCTGTCCTCTTGGGGCCCTGAGCAAACGAAAAGGGGGAGGAGTCAATCTCAACACCGATATCTGCGACGGCTGCGGAAACTGCATAGAAGCCTGCTTAATGGGAGCCATCCATCTGGATGCGGAGAAAAAGGCAGTAATCTGCAAGCACTGCGGTGTCTGCGCGAAGTTCTGTCCCCATGATGTACTCATAATGATTGAGGTCGAGGACAGCGGAGAAGTAAAAATAACTGATACTGGCCCGGTTGAGGAGACAAGCCCGGTTAGCTCTACAGCATCCCATCAGGATCTTTACGGAAAAAATGAGCCCAAGGAGGGGAAATGACAACAGAACAGTATGCCATTCCCGGACTAAAAAACGTACTCTACATCGACCTGACAGGCCACAGTTATTACATTAAAGACAGGAGAGACCTCTATGAGAAGTACATTGGAGGCGTGGGAGTTGCCACAAACCTCATGCTTGAGGAATATACGGAAGGGACAGGCCCTCTTGACCCTGAAATACCTATTATACTCAGCACAGGGCCTCTTTCAGGTATATACCCTACCTGCACCAAAACTGTTGCGTTGTTCCGTTCGCCCCTGAACGGAGAATTAGGAGAATCCTATGCAGGAGGCCACCTCGCGATGTCATTGCGCTATTCAGGGTTTGAAACAATTGTTATCAAAGGAGCTTCAAAGTACCCTGTGTATGTGGCAATTCATAATGATAAGGTCAGCTTCAGGGATGCATCTTCCATATGGAACCTCTCGTCAGCAATTGACGTGGGGAAAATCCTCCGCGATGTGGAGCCCGGAGCCGGCAGGCGCAGCATTATACGGATAGGGCCTGCAGGAGAAAGAGGAGTTACGTATGCGAGTGTTAATGTTGATACTTACCGCCACTTCGGGCGTCTCGGGCTTGGGACTGTCTTTGGGGCAAAGAAACTTAAGGCTCTTCTTGTATCCGGAAACGAGGAGATCAGGAGTCCTCAGCATAAAGACTACAAAAAGACTTACAGCAAGTTCTATGACATAATTGTAAAGTCAGGGCTTACTGAAAAGTATCACAACCTGGGCACAAGTGAGAATATCCTGGTGTTAAACGCACTCAAAGGCCTTCCTACCCGCAACCTGCAATCAACTTCTTTCGAAGGAGCCGAAACAATTTCAGGAGAACTTTTTGCAGAAAAATACCTTATCCGGCGGGTATCCTGCTCGGGCTGCCCCATCGGGTGTGTCCACGTGGCTATGCTGAGGCGTCCTTTCTCAAAAGCCCATGAGTATGAGACCCTGAATATTTCCTATGATTATGAATTGATCTATGCTCTGGGCACAAACCTGGGAGTAGCCGATCCCGAAGCCGTACTCGAACTGATCGATGCCTGCGAAAAAGCCGGAGTTGACATAATCAGTATGGGAGTCGTGCTCGCCTGGGCCACTGAAATGCAGCAGCGCGGAATTATTTCGACAAACGAGACCAGGGGGCTTGAACTTTCCTGGGGGGATAAAGCTGCCTACCTTAAGGCAATAGACCTTGTAGTCAAGGCACCAAATGACTTCTATGCAGCCCTTGGAAAGGGAGTGGTCTACGCCTCAAAAAAGTACGGAGGACAGGAGTTTGCAGTTCAACTGGGAGGCCTGGAGATCCCTGGGTATCATACGGGGCTTGGTAATATGCTTGGGCTTACTGTAGGCTCCAGACATTCACATCTTGACAATGCAGGCTATGCCGCAGATCAGGCTTCTTTTAACCGCCAGCTTTCGGATGAAAAAATCGTTGAAAATATAATAGAAGAAGAAGATCGGCGCAGTGTCCTGAACTGCATGGTTTCCTGTCTCTTTGCCAGGAATGTCTACACATATCAAAATATCATTGAGGCCCTTAAGGGCATAGGGATAGAAAAAACCGAAGAGGAATTGAAAGAACTGGGCAGAGACATTTTCAGGAAAAAATATGAACTGAAAAAGAAATTTGGCTTCAAATTCGAACAAATCACACTTCCTAAAAGGTTTTTTGAAACTGCCTCGACTACGGGAATGCTTGAAGAAGAAAGAGTCAGAAGGGCAATCGAAATGTACAGACAGAAAAGGGGAGTGTGAGATTCTAAAACTCACTGCCCATTAGTATTTTCACTTTCCCTCTTTTCAGCTCTGTGTTTGTGAAGAGCCATTTCTATATTGCTATGCAGGTCCTCTTCCTTAAAAGGCTTTGAGATATATCCTGCAGGCTCAGTAGTTTTTGCTCTGTTGAGAGTCTCATCATCAGTGTAGGCAGTCAGATAAAGTACCGGAATTCCAAGTTTGTTTTTAATTTCACGGGCAGCTTCAATTCCATCCATTTCCCCTTTCAACATAATATCCATCAAGACAAGATCTGCATTCGTAAGTTCTGCCTTTCTTATGGCTTCTTCTCCGGTAGACGCCGTACCAGGTACAGTGTAACCAAGATTTTTTAACTTATTTCGAATGTTAAGAGCCACTATGTTCTGGTCTTCGACAACCAGAATTTTTGCTTTTTTCATTGTATTTCCCCTCTTAGTAGTCGATAAATTTTCAGATAATTAGTCGTTTTCCTTAAAAAATATCTTGAAAACGGTTTCTGTACCTCTTTCAAGTTCAATTGTACCCTCCAACTGTTCAACAAGGACATTTACAAGTTGCAGACCCAGAGAGCGAGAATTCCTGAAGTCAAAATTTTCCGGAAAACCCAACCCATTGTCCGAAACTATTAAGCTATATTGATTAATTTTGTTAACCGAACTCTTTGAACCAATCATATTGATGCCATTATTTATATTTTTTTTCTCATCATGCTCTCCAGTCCTGCGAAGTTGTATCCTTATTTCTCCCCCTGTACCAGGAGGAAAGGCGTGCTTGAGAGAATTGGTTACAAGCTCATTAATTATTATCCCTAGAGGCACTGCGGTATCCATTCCCAGAAAGGTTTCTTCTGTATCCAGTTCTATGTCGACATCATCTTCCCTTACAGCGTATGAATGAAGTAGTGATGTAAGTTTTTGAAGATATGCAGAAAAATTGAGCATCTCATTATTTTTTGACTGATAGAGTTCTTCATAGATTATCGCCATCGCAATAACTCGACTCTTGCTCTCCTGAAAAGCTTCCAGAACTTCCTTGTCATCGAATCTTTCTGCCTGAAGTTCCAGAAGGCTGAAAATGACTTGAAGATTATTTTTAATTCGGTGATGTATCTCCCTTTTGCGGATCTCTTCTACTTTTGTCAGAGACTCTTCGGCTTCTTTCTGCTTTGTTATATCGTAGATTGAACCCTGTAGAATTCTCTTCCTGCCTGCTGTATCCGAAACATTCTGGATTATCTCACGAACCCACTTTATTCTTCCATTTCCATGTCTTATGCGGTATTCGTGCTCTATAAGAAGTAATGGATCATTTATTAATTTTTTTCTATGCTCCAAAAATCTTTCCCGGTCTTCAGGAAGAACAATCCGATCCCAGTCTACTTTCCCGGAAATAAAGTCCTCTGCTCTGTACCCTGCAATTTCTTTCACAATTCCGTCAACAAGAATGGGAACGGAATCCAATCCCTCCTGGAAAGCAATTCCCCTAAAATTTTTCATAAAAGACCTGTACCGCTCTTCGCTCTCCTTAAGTTTCTCTGAAGAAAGTTTGACCTCGGTTATGTCTTTTATTACTCCGACAATCCGGTGCACTCGATTATTTTCGTCCAAAAGATAGAAACCGTTATCCTCCGCGTGGAAATAGCTTCCGTCCTTCTTTCTGAACCTGTATTCTTCGAAGTAGTTTCCTCCGGTTTTCATACACCTCTCGTGAGTTTCGCTGGCTTTTTCCCGGTCCTCTTCATGGATGTTAGCTAGCCAGCCTTCCGGATCCAGATGCTTGAATTCCTCAGGACTATAGCCTGTAATCTGCAAAATGGCTCCTGCCCAGTCAATCTTACCTGACCCGGCATCACAATCGTACACAAGCTACCCTGTCTGCTCGGCAGCAATCCTGTACCTCTCCTCACTTTTCCTGGAGGTTTTCTCAGCTTCCTTAAGCTGGGTGATATCCAGCATCACACCTACAACGCCGGCTACCTCCCCGGAACTGTCTTCATAAGTGGCTTTGTGGAAGAGGAAATCTCTTTGCATTCCGTCGGCACAGACCACCTTGGTTTCGTGATAATGACTCCCGCCGTCATTAATTAATTTCCTATCGTATTTTTTATAGATTTCCGCAAGCTCTTTTGGAATTCTTTTCTCGAATTCTTGGAAAGAGCCGCCGATAACCAGGTTTTTAGGAAGCCCCATAATCTGCCTGGCGAAGCTCTCGTTGCAATTCACATATATCGCATTCAGGTTTCTCTGGAATACGGGGCTCGGAATACTATCAAGCAATACTTCCAGAAAACGCACCGTATTCATCAGGGTTCTTTCAATTTCCCTTTTCTGCGTAACTTCCTGTGCGAGTTTCTCGTTTGCTTCCGTATATTCCAAAGTCCTTTTTTCAACTAGTCTTTCAAGTTCCTGATGGTGAACCCTCAGTTTTTCCTCTGCCTTCAAGCGCTCTATAATCTCAGACAGCAAAAGTGCGGCAGAATCCAGGAAATAGATATCATCTTCAGTAAAATCTCTCTTAATTGTGCTGTAAACTCCCAGTACCCCAAAAGGGTTATTGATGTTTCCTATAAGAACCGTTATCCCGCTAATTACCCCATGGCTTTTGAGAAATTCGGAATGCGTGAAACGGGTTTCAGTCTCAAGATCTTTCAAAATAACAGGCTTTCTCACAAGGAGGGTATATCCCGAATGAGACTCTTCTTTTCCTCTTATGATAGTACTGCCTGCGAGCCCCTCTTCCCAGTCAGAGCCGGCTCTGATGATAAGATTTCCATCAGGCATGAGTTCTAAAATAGTAGAAAATTCCATATCAAGACCCTGAACGATAAGCCTTGCACTTTTTTTCAGAATTGCCTGGAAATCTTCGCATGCGATAGACATTCTACCAAGGTTGCTCAGGGAAAGATATTGCTTTTCCCTTTTGCGGAGCTTTTCTTCAGCCAGGATCCTTGAGCTTATATCAAACCCCTGAATGTTTACGTAATCTTCTTCCGGAAATGATTGGAGCAGTACAGCGTATGTTGTTTTCCCAGCCTGAATTTCAAGATTTTCCGGATTTTCCTGTGAGAGGGCTCTCTTTATATTATGCCTTAGAGATTGAGGGACTTTTTCTCCTTCATTAATACCCCAGTAATCGAGAAGGACATTGGTTGCTTTGTTAGCGTAAAGAACTGTTCCATCTGCTCCCACTTTCAGGATCGGGGTCGGACTTTTTGACAGAAGCATCTCTGCCATTTTTTCTTTATCTCTTTCCTCTCTTCTTCCGGACAAATCATCACATTTAATAGCTTCCAGGCCTCCATCCTTCTCAATTTATATATTCTCTGAACAGAATCAGTATTTTGTTCAATACTCAGGTTAAGAATAGCCTTTTAAGAATTTTTCCATTTTCCCTTATTCATTCCCTTTGATTCGATGCCTCCTTTGATTTATCATTAAAAATACATACAAACTCGTTACGCGGTTAATACTTAAAAAGTAAGTGCTGTGTCTCGAGACTTTGTAAAGTTATGCCCTGCTTTATTTCAAATAAACAGGTTGGATAAACATATATTGGATATAATTTGAAATATGAATATCAAGACGATCTGGATAGGTACTGTCAAGTCTATGAGGGATAAACAGTTTATAGGTTCGCCTGTTAGTAGAAAAAATTCGTAGCCCTCGTAGACTTGACAGTGCCTCTGGATACATGGATCTCATACTAAAAAAATGAAGCGATGGATTTTAAGAACTATATAAAGGGGGAACAAAAGTAAGACCTGAATTTCCGCAAAATAACTTTGCTTAAACAGATATTAAGAAAAGAGATCCGGTCTGGTTGATTATGGCCAGAGGCTATTTTTTTCCCCTGGCCATTTGAGGGGTTATTCTAGCATGGGACGAACCACACTAATTTCTAAAAAGAGTTAATTCTATAAATCTCTTTGCTATTTTTACACAGTTACACAATATATTTTAGTTCATAACAGGATCATGAGAAATTAATTTTCTTGCGGTACCTTAAAATTCACTTTCTTATTTTCTAATAAAAACATAGGTATAAATAGAAGTTTTTTAAAAGTGTTGATATTTTAGTTTTTGCATGGACTCGGCGGGATCCTAGCCTGTGCTCTTGAAGATTTCCGGCCTAATTTCATTCCTCCTCTTAAAAAACTAATTTGGCCTAACGGAGTTGAAACTCATATCTACTATGGATCTGAACCAAACAAAGCTAGAGGTCCCCAGAGTGATTACCTTTGGTGTGATGAGCTGCAAAATGGCAGTTTCCTGAAGAGACTTTTTGATAACCTGCTTATGGGCTTACGGTTGGGTACGAACCCCTTGTGTATAGTCACTACTACTCCCAGGCCAACAAAGTTCCTTATTGATCTCGAGAAGCGCACAGACAGAAAAGGAAAACAGTGTACTACAGTAACTAGTGCATCGATTCCTAAATAACTCCATTTTAGACTGTGATTCCACCAGGCATTTCATCCATTTCTTCCATTTTATATCTCCACGTAAATAGAACT
>JADGNM010000125.1 GCA_017883485.1 Methanosarcina sp. | reverse complement strand
ATAGTTTTCTGTTAAACTTACTTTGTTGAGGTTGACGGCTTTCATCCCCCACCTGTCGGCTTGATAGCCTCCGAGGAAGGGGACTTCCCGCCTTCATGTAAAACTCATGGAGACTTCGGAATAGGAACTTTTGATAGACTCGACGGAGAAATGCTGGCCCTTGACGGGAATTATTATCAGATCAAAACCGATGGGATTGCATATCCCGTTTCCGGAAATATGACCACTCCATTTGCCACGGTTACCCATTTTGAAGCTGACGAAAATTTCCGGGTTGAAAAGCCGATGAACCTGACAGAACTTGAGCAGTATCTGGATCGAAACTTGCCTTCTGAAAACTTATTTTATGCCATTAAGGTTGATGGAAACTTTACATACCTGAAGGCGCGAAGTGCACCGAAGCAGGGAAAACCATACCGTAAACTTGCTTATGCGGTCTCTAATCAGACTGTTTTCGAATTTGAAAATATCAGCGGCACACTCGCAGGGTTCAGGACTCCAGACTATGTCAATGGAATTAATGTTCCAGGATACCATCTTCATTTTATAACTGCGAACAGGAGTGCAGGAGGACATGTCCTTGAGCTTGAACTTGAGAATGGAACTGCTGCCCTTGATACCACAAGCGCTTTTTTTATGGAACTTCCCACGAGCGGCAACTTTTCAAAAGTAGAATTGGGACAGGATTTAAAAGCCGAAATGGAAACTGTTGAAAAGTGAGTTTGGGCTTTAGATAAAAACTGAAGTGAAACAATTTAAACTTTTCACTCCAGTTTCATCTCCATCTTTCAACTTTTTTATTTGTCTCACTTTAGAAGGTAATTTCTCTTCCGCCTTTAGATTTCACCTTCTTTTCGTGATTCTAATCTTTTCCTTAAACTCTTTTCCTTAAACTCTTTTCCTTAAACTCACTTTTCAGCGTTCCGATTTTGGAGATTTTGCAGCATTCATTAGTTTTATTATATCAATCAATTAATTTCTCATGCAGGAATTAACAATACACACCTCTCATACTCATATTGATCCCTTATACTGATGTTGAAGCCTTAACTTTGAGACTCATTAGCTGTACATTCCCAAACTGTCCAGAAAGATTTGTGTTTCTGAAGCTTTCAAACTGCTCATAATACTGAGCACGTTCAACCAATCCTTTGAATACCTCTTCCATTGCATTTACCTCTATTCACAAAAACTACTTCAGTACTTATTAATCTCAGCCTAGCGGAGTGAAAGTATTTTCTAGTGGCGTCTCAGGGAAGTGGTTTCAAATATAGAGTTTAAAACAAACTAATTTCACTACTCTTTTGCAACAGTTGCGAGCTCCTTTCCAAGTTCTCTACATCTCTCCAGTTCTTTTTCAAATGGCCTGTACTTTACCTGCAGTCCGGGTTCGAGCACCTCGACTCCTGCATCTTTTAATTCCTGCTCTATGAGTTTTACTGCTCCACCTCCCCAGCCGTAGGACCCGAATGCCAATGCTTTTTTCTTTTGCGGGCGCAGGCCTTTGAGATATATCAGGAAATCGCCAACGGTTGGAAAGAGCCCGTTATTCAGAGTTGGCGAACCCACTGCAAAGGCGGCTGCGTCAAGTATCTCTTTCATAATAAGGCTCCTGGAATTTTTCCGCAGGTTAAGAAGTTTCACTTCAACCCCTGCCGCCCGAACTGCTTCTGCAATCTCGTTTGCCATTATTTCCGTGCTGCCCCACATCGTATCGTATATTATAAGCACCTTTTCCTTTACTTCCCCATTAGCCCAGGTTCTGTATGCTGCAAGGATTTTTGGAAGGTCCTGTTTCCAGATGATTCCATGGGAAGGGGCTATCTGTAGAGGCTCTATTCCCTGCTCATCAAGAACTTTGAAAAAGCGAAGTAGAGGCATATGAAAAGGCATGAGGATATTTGCATAATACTCAGCTGCATCCGGAATAACATCCTCTACTTCGAAATCATACCTTTTTGAGGTGGCTATGTGCTGCCCGAAACCGTCATTTGAGAAAAGGATTCTATCTTCCTTCAGGAAAGTCTCCATGCTGTCAGGCCAATGAAGCATAGCAGCTTCCAGAAAGATAAGAGTCTTACTTCCAAGGTCTAGCTGGTCGCCGGTCTTAACAGTTTCAACATCCCATTTCTCACTACCTGCGTCCCTGAAATAGCCATTAAGAATATCGAGACCTCTTTTTGTAATAATAATTTTCGCATCGGTTTGCTTCTTAAGCTCTGCCAGGGAACCGGAGTGATCAGGCTCCATATGGTTCACTACAATATAGTCGAGCTTCGAAGGGTCGATTATCTGGCTAATTCGTCTGAGCATCTCTCCTGCAAAGGGAGCCTTTACTGTATCGATAAGGGCAGTCTTTTCCCCAATTACAAGGTAGGAATTATAGGTTGTCCCTCCGGGGGTGGTAAACCCATGAAAATCCCTGCCGTTCCAGTCAATTGCTCCTACCCAGTAAACTCCTTTTGCGAGTTCAACAAATCCGTTTATTTCTCCTTCTGTGATCATATGCCCATAATCCATTGTTTTTTTCAAGTCTGCATCCGGAAACTGGTGATATTTTCCAGGTAACCATCAATGAGCTCGTAGTGCACTCTCTCATATCTTGACAGCATTTCGAAGAAATTTCTCTGCTCATCGTCTTCGGCTCTTTTTGCCAGTGCGGAGTAAAAATCCTCGCTTTTTCGCTCATGTCTCATGGCTGCAAGAAGAATACCTGCATCTCCAAGAGTGATTTCACCTCCTTTAGTTCGAGCTGTATCGAACTCCGGGGTGAAAGACTGACCGCTGGGAACCTTCGTACTAACTACTGGTAGTTCTTTTGCATCACGGTATTTTTCAAGGTAGCCGAGATGCTTTAATTCTTCGTTTGCCAGATACTCATAAAGTTCCTTAAACTTTGGGTTGTCCATTAAAGTCGCTTTAGAGAGGTAGAACTCCCTCGCTTCTTTTTCCCTCTCAATTGCCAGAGCTATAGCTTCCTCAATTCCTACAAGGTTTTTTACTTCCTCTACTACATCCTGATATGCGCTTTTCGTACTTTTTACCTCCTTGGATTTTAGCCTCTTAGGTTGACTCTACTTTAGGTTTTTAAATACGGCCTTTTTAGTCTTTTAAGTTTTAATCCGTTTTTTTCTTTTTCTTCGATCGATCTTTATATTTTTGAGTTATATCTTCGGTAGGCCGTTCAAGTCCGACAATGTCGTAGATATCATAGGGACTTTCAAGTACCGTGATATTTTCCATCCTTGCAAGTTTTTCCGAGTTTGTGATATCTACTTCGCGCATCGTGAGCTCAAAAGCCCTGCCGCTGGGTGCAGAAGTTTTTACAGTTCCTCTCTTCTGGTCTACGGGCAGGATGAAGATAGGTGTCTTTCCTTTTGCAGTCTGGGAAACTGAATTCGTAACAAGGGTATCAGCAATCCCGTATACGATCTTTGCTACCGTATTAGCTGTTGCCGGGGCTATTAGCAGGAAATCATAGTATCCCATCTGCAGCGGGCCTGCAATAAATGGAGAATTCGGGCCTGCGTCTACTTTGAAGTTAGGAAAATCCCTCTGGATTTTATCCCACAGATGATACCATTTCATTACGGTCTCACCCTCTTTGGACAGGAAAACCATTGCTTCTAAACCTGTTCGTTCCTTAATATCAACCAGAACGCTGTAGGTTTCAATCATCTGGTCTCCAGAGCCTGTAATTCCCCATGCTATGCGCTTAACTTTCTTGCCTAATGGTTCTACCAAAATAACACCCTCTCTATAAAGTCTCAACTAAGCTTTGAATTTACTTATCCTAAACTTTGAATTGACTTGTTATCTGATTTCTAATCATTCCAATTATTCTAATTGTTCTAATTGTTCTAATTATTAATGATATTTCTGAAAATAAAATACTTCTGAAATTTGCAGCTTCTTGAAAATTACCGCTTACCAGACTTGCTCGCATTTAAGCTTCTGGATTCAGGTTTCTGCAGCTTTCTTTATCATCTGTGTTGTCTGGATGAGTTTTTTCAGGGTTTTTCTAAGGCTTCTCATGCCTTCCGAGTCCTCAGAAACTCCCTCTGCCCCTTTATCTTTTGACCAGAAAGTTCCCCCGAGATTCGCGCCGAAAGAGCCGCCTCCAACAGGGATCATTTCATTGATTACATAAAAGTTAAGGATAGTCTGAATAGCCGGCTCCTGCCCGCCTATTCTATCTCCTCCGTCAGCAATCCCCATTCCTACCTTATTTAAAAAGACCTTCGGGTCTTTTGCAACAACAGCTCTGCAGCGGTCCATAATCGTTTTTATCTGGGCGCTGACTGTTCCCTGATAAACAGGAGTCCCCATAATCCAGGCGTCTGCCCAGATCATCTTATCGTACAGCTCGGCCGAAATATCATCCTTATGGATACAGCCTTCTTTTGTCCTTATACAGAAGTCGCAGTGAATGCAGAAGTTCAGCTTTTTCCCTTTGGCAGAAAAATAATCGGTTTCCGCACCATACTTTTCCCTTGAAATCCGCAGCGCTTCCTGGACCAGAAAATCAGTAGCCATATTCCTGGGACTTCCCGATATCCCGAGAATTTTTATCGGTTTGGCTTCTATTTCTTGCATGTCCCCTCCGGGATTACCTGTAAACTATTCGTATACTTGAATATACCTATATGTTTGTATGCTTTTCGAGACATAATTTATATATTTGAATTCATTTTCTATTCAAGGTATGTTTTTTATGAATCAGATATATCGGCTTGTTTTTATTCCCTGCGTAACTATTTATTGCCACTGATATGGATTCTGGAAAAAGTAAGTCTACGAGGAAACAGGAGGAAACCTACGATTTTCATGGACCGTTCCCAAGATACTCTTTCCGATCATCAGGCTTCACTAATGCATTTTTTACTTCTTCGATTTCTTCAAGTTTTTCTTTCAGTTAACTTTTCAGTCATAATCATTACCCCCCAGTTTGTCTCTATCGATCTATTCTTTAAAATTAATCCAATCAAGGCATTCATGCAAAAATATGAGAATGCGGTTTCCTGATAAAGAACCATAATACCCAAGATAATAAATAAGGTCAGTCCAGAGATTAATCATTTCTTATTCTCTGACTGCGAAAATCTTTAAATTCTAAATAGGCTATTAAAATATTAAATAAGCTTGTTTATCTAATTCAACGTAGATTTATTCATTTTAGCAATTTAAGGGCTTCCCTGCAAGCTGCGACAGCCGGAGCTCCTGAAGTAATAAAGATAACATCCATGGTTTCCATTATTTCTTCTTTGGTTACCCCATGGTTAAGAGCGCTTTTCATCTGCGCCACAGTACAGGCTTCACACTGTTTGGATGCCACTACCGCAAGAGCCATTAGGATTTTTGTTTTTGCAGGCAGGGCTCCATCAGCCAGCAATTTCCCATCACAGCGCCTGTACTTCCCAAGAAACTCAGGATCAAGTTCCTCAAGAGTTTCCAGTATATGGGGTTTGAATCCCATTTTATGTCCTATACTTTCAACTACTTCTTTATGTTCTGTCAAGTTTGCCCTCCTACTCTTGATAAAATATAAATTATTAAATAAATGTATCCGCTTATCATTTATGCCGTTTATTTGAGAATTTTCCCATACCATTTGCTTAATCGAAGGAATCCACTCCAAGAGTAGTGTCGATGCACTCCTGACACATCATTCTGGGAAGGTCTTTCTTTAGCGTCAGATGTGACATCGGATATCCTCCTTTCATTGGCAGTTCTATTTGCTTAATGTGTTCCGTACAGAGGCCTTTTCCACAGACAATGCAAACACCTACAGCTTCATTGACCTTATTCTCTTCAGAGCAATCGTAACATTTCAACATTCCTGGTCACCTCAACAAACCTCATTAAACAGGCAGTTCTCCTTCAGAGCTTCATGGCAGGGGAGGCAGACGATTCTTTTGATGTGCTCAAAGTCGGGTTTGAGCTCGATCGGATAGTTCCCTTCCCAGACAGGGGTTTCTTCATGGATAAGGTGCTCTTTGCAAACTCCTCTCCCACATACAATACAAATTCCAACGGCGTCCGTGTTTTTGCCTACTCTGGCGCATTCATAGCATTTCATAAGCTTTCCTCCAGGTCAGAAATATTGTTTCTTTTTCCGAGAATTTTTGGTTTGGATTGCATTTACGTATACATTTTTACGGTTCTACAGATGATTTATTTCTTATTTATAAGAGTCATCTCCTGCCCACAACAAACAAGAGCACCACCACCCACTTCTTCTACTACAACCTCATTACCGCAGATCTCACAAAGATATCTTTCCCCCTTAGCAGATACACCCATAACAGTTCACCTCCTTTCATCGAATTTAACTTCTCAGAAATGAAATAATATTCATTATAATTTCTTTTTGTATAAAGAGTTATTTTTATAAAGGAACTCGTTGGTCTTTATTTTAGAGCTATTGGAAAAAATAATCGAAGTTAAGAAGGAGCACTAAGGATTGTCTTAAAATAGATATATATTTTAATGAAGTTTTAAAATTTGTGCTTAAAGGAATTGAAAAAGTCAATATCATTTAACAAAAAAAGGGAGAAGTATGGATTGTCCAATTACTAGTCTCCGGAATGGTAATTAGTTGACGTAGCGAGTCTGGTTATTTCTTTTTCAACCAGCACAGGTCCATTAATCTCAGTTATTGTTGTGGTTGTTATATCTTTATACCACCTTTATCAAAGAGCAGCGTTTCCGTTTTCGTTTGTGCGTATTCTGATTACATTCTCTAAAGGTAGCACAAATATCTTGCCGCTCCCTACATAACCGTCTTTGTCTCTCGATCCTCTTTGTATCGCCTCAATTATCGGCTGCAGGAAATCATCTTTCACTGCAATTTCAATCTTGATTTTCTCTAGCAGGTTTGCTTCGTATCTTTTAGCTTTATCTCTTTCAATTTCCAGATGCCCCCTCTGGGCACCATAGCCAGAAACAGATGAAACTGTCAGTCCATTCGCTTCAATTTTCTGAAGCTCTTTTTTGACTGCGTCAAGCTTCTCCGGTCTTATCATTGCGATTACATATTTCATTTTTATCACTACTCGGTGCGCTATTTCCTACTTTATTCTATTTATAGTCTTTCTATAGTCTCTCATTAAAAATTAAAACTTTATAAATTTAAGGCAATTCAGCTATTTTCAAATACCTTTACTCACATCTTAAATGTAACATTGAAGTACGGGAAACAAAAATTATATATAACTTTTACACATATTTTATAGAGATAATCGGGATAGGACTT
>JADGNM010000124.1 GCA_017883485.1 Methanosarcina sp. | reverse complement strand
CCAGCAGCTAACCTCTGCTGAACAGGAGTCGACAGGCGTTACGCCGGATTACATACGCCTTTCCATAGGTATTGAGGACATAGAAGATATAATCTCAGATCTGGAACAAGCTTTAGAAAAAGTATAACTGACATACCCAGTTTACATAAAGCGATTTTCTCATTTTATTTTTGGTGAGCACTGTTTCATCATTTTATACTGATGAACTTTGTTTCATCAACGTATATCTTATAAAAGTTATTCAGTAAAATGATGGATGACATTCATGGACTTTGAAAAATTAAGACACGGGACCGAACTTATCAAGCGGGGCTTGCACGTATGCAGAAAGGGGGTGTGATCATGGACGTGACAACACCGGAACAGGCAAGGATCTCAGAAGCAGCAGGAGCAGTTGCTGCCATGGCCCTTCAAACTGTTCCCGCAGATATCAGGAGGCAGGTGGAGTTGCCCGGATGGCAAATCCTGAAATCGTCCAGCAGATAATTGAGACGGTTACCATTCCTGTAATGGCAAAAGCCAGAATCGGGCACTTCGTAGAAGCTGAAATTCTCGAAGCCCTTGGCGTTGGCTTGGTGTGCATAGCCAGTTGTAAGTAGCGGATGTTTTCACCCTCAACAAGGACCGAAAAAACTAATACAGTTAAGTCACCTAGAGTTATCAGAAAGTTTTCTTCCACAAAAACTGTATGGGGTATTCGACTAAAAGAATGTGGATGGAGATCATATTTTATCAAAGTTCTTTTCAGAAAAAAATAAAAAAGAGGGCAAATAAATGGCAAGAGTTATGATCGTGGACGATGCCGAATTAATGCGAATGATAGTCAGAGACACTCTCTTAAAGCACGGACACGAGGTGGTTGCTGAAGTGGCTGATGGGGACGAAGCAATTCAAACATATTTGGAAGTAAAGCCGGATCTCGTGTTAATGGATATAATTATGCCAGATGATATAGGTTTGAAAGAGACATTGAAAAAACTTCTTGTAATAGATAATGAGGCAAAAGTCGCAATGAGCTCCTCTCTTGGGCAGCAGACCCTGATAACAGAATCAATGAAAATAGGTTCTATGGGTTTTATAGTAAAACCTTTTGAGCATGATGGCATGCTTGACGTAATAAGGAAAATTGGTGAGCCAAACTAACTTTTTGAGTCAAACAAGCCTTAAACGATTAACTAACGATTCGCCACATCTACTACATTATGGTTAAGTTCCAGGATCCTCAAAATTTTTTATGACTTAAAAAACTCTTCCAAGTTTTTCACTGGGCATGCCGCTTTCTCGAACTTTCATGCTCAATACCCGAGTCTATTCATAAATTTCCTGATCAATTCCGATGAGAATATTTGGGCTCTTCGCTTTTTTGTGTGGGTTGAAAATAATTACCTAGTTGAAAAGTGACAATATCAAATAGATAAACATCGATATCGAATATGTTTTCCAAGAGCCAAAAATGGTTCGTTGCTATATAAGTCGTGAGATTTGAGCCATAAGTTAACTAATCCAAACACAATATATATTTATATAATGTTCGAAAACCGCTATCACGGATACTATCTAATTTTTTATGTAGACCTGCCAATTTGAACTATACCTTTAAATAATACATCAACAATATACAATAGAAAGTAAGTAAAAAGCAAAGATACCTTAATCTTAGAAGATAACCCCATCACGGAAGTCCTGGCCAGATTGAGGAGTCTATAAAGACATCTGGTAGTCATGGAAGTTTTTAATGAGCTAAGTTTTTGACGAGCTAAGTTTTTGACGAGCTAAGTTTTTGATGAGCTACGCTTTTAATGAGCTAAGTTTTTGACGAGCTACGCTTTTAATGAGCTAAGTTTTTGATGAGTTTCCAGACGAAGTCATCAGACGAAGTCATGGAAGTTTTTAATGAGCTAAGTTTTTGATGAGTTTCCAGACGAAGTCATCAGACGAAGTCATGGAAGTTTTTAATGAGCTAAGTTTTTGATGATTCCAGACGAAGATATGTGATTTGTAAACAGATAATTTGGAAAATGGGAAATAAATTAATGTGAGTTTGGAGGGATTAATTGAATAAGCAATTGAGAGTATTATTCATAGGAACTTATGTTCCAAAAGAATGTGGGATTGCCACATTCACTTCTGATCTTTTGAATTCGGTTTCTGAAAAATATACAGATTTTCATTGTGAAGTTATTGCTTTGAATGATCCTTCTGAAACTTACAATTACCCAGATGAGGTAGTTTTTCAAATTGAAAGGGACAAAATAGAGGACTATTACAGGGCTGCGGATTATATAAACCAATCTGATGCTGATATCGTATGTCTTCAACACGAATTCGGTCTTTTTGGGGGGAATGGAGGAGATTACATTTTCGCCCTTCTATCAGGAATAGATAAGCCTGTAATAACTACACTGCATACTGTGATCAGGGAGCCTGAACTTGAGTATCGAGTATCCACTGAAAAACTCATCAAGTATTCCGAAAAACTGGTTGTAATGAGCCAGACTGCAGTCAATATGCTCAAAGATGTTTATGAGGCGCCTGAAGACAAAATAGAAGTAATCTTTCATGGATTGCCTGACTATCCGTTTAACGACTGCGATAAGTATAAAAAAGTGTTAAATCTCAAGGGTTCCCCACTTGTTCTCGCTTTCGGCTTGCTGAGCCCGAATAAAGGGATTGAAAGTATGCTCGAGGCTCTTCCTGATGTAATAAGTCAATATCCCGACCTTGTTTACCTCATCCTGGGCGCCACGCATCCTATGGTCAAAAAGAAACATGGAGAAGTATACAGGCAAGATCTCAAAAACAAAGTTTCAGAACTCGGGCTTGAGGACAATGTGATATTCCATGACAAATTTGTCGAAAAAGAAGAACTCTGCAATTATATACTTGCCAGTGATATTTACGCGTCTCCCTATCTTTCCAGAGAACAGATAGTAAGCGGCGCTTTGACCTATGCCATTGGTATGGGAAAAGCGATAGTATCCACTCCTTACTGGTACGCCCAGGAAATGCTTTCTGAGAATCGTGGGTTGCTTGTGGATTTCAGAGATACAGAAGGCTTTAAAAAATCCCTCTTATACTTAATTGAAAATCCAGAAGAGTGTGATATTATGCGCAAAAAGGCGTATGATTTTGGCAGAAAAATGACATGGGAAAACGTCGGCAAAGAATATACTGCTGTCTTCCATAAGGCTCTAAATAACTACAATACCTATCCAAAAATCCAAAACAGATTTAATTTTCTTCCAAACCAGCTGCCTGAAGTAAAACTTGATCACCTTAAGTTATTGACCGATGATGTGGGCATTATACAGCACACCGATTTTAGTGTACCTGCTCTTCGTTATGGGTACAGCACTGATGATGTGGCGAGGGCTCTTGTTGCTCTGACACAGTTAATAAATAGTGAAGAAAAAGCCGAAGAGTTCTGGAAGTTAATTACAACATACATGAGCTTTCTTGAACATGCACAAACCGATACCGGACATTTCCATAACTTTATGAGTTATAGAGGAGAGTTTTTGGATGAAAAAGGCAGTGAAGACACTCTTGGGCGTGCTATTTACGGGCTTGGACATGTAGTAAGCTGCTCTTATCTCTCAAAAAATATACGCACGCTTGCCCACACTCTTATCAGCAAATCCAGACCGGAAATGGAAAATCTGAGCCATCCGAGGGCAAAAGCCTACACAATGTGCGGTTTATATGAGATGCTCAGGACAGGTATAGATGCAGATGAATTTGGGTCCATATTCGATTCACGCAGAGATGCTGTCAAGTCCGGAGACTCTCTTATGGAGAAAGATGCCTTTGAATCTATATTTGTCAGCCATGCAGATTCTCTGGTTGACTTATATGAGACTAATCATAAAGAGGACTGGAACTGGTTTGGACCCACAGTTACCTACAGCAATGCAAAATTAAGTGAATCTCTTTTATTAGCGTATAATTATACCAAAGACAAAACTTACAGAAAAATTGGCCTTGCTACATTGGATTTCCTCACTGAGATTCAATGGAGAGGCGACTTTTTTGATCTGGTTGGAAATCACGGTTGGTATTCCTATAATGGAAAAAAACCACTTTTTGACCAGCAGCCCATAGAAGCAGGTTACCTGACTCAGGCTTATGTTTCGGCTTATGATATTGTGCATGATAAAAGATACTTGGTGCTTGCAAAATATTCGTTTGAATATTTCCTGGGCAGAAACCGCTTGCAAACTGTTATGTACGATTACTCAACAGGTGCAGTCTGCGACGGGCTTAACAGTGACGGCATGAACTGTAATCAGGGTGCAGAACCTGTAATTTGCTACCTTATGGCTTTGAACTCTTTAAATAAACATGAAAATGAAGCATTCAGTACATTATTGCAATCCAGAGTAAGCGCCGAGATAAGCGCCGAGGTAAGCGCTGAGGTAAGCGATGAAATAAGCGAAGTAACGCTGCAGAAATGAAAGAATACGCTGCCACCAAACAATGCAGAATAAAGGGATATAGAATAAATAGAGGATAAGATTATGTGGAAAGATCACGGAGAGCTATTTATAAGGTCTAAGAAGAACCCTATACTTACGGTTAATGATTGGCCGTATAAAGCCCATTCAGTGTTTAACCCTGCAGCGACTATAGTTGATGGTACAACTTTATTAATGGTGCGTGTCGAAGATCACAGGGGCTTTTCTCACCTTACTGTAGCCAAAAGTAAGAACGGAATTGACGGCTGGGAAATAGACAGCGAACCAACCTTTACTCCGGATCCTGTAAATTACCCTGAAGAGATATATGGTATTGAGGATCCACGTATAACTTACATTGATGAGATGGGAAAATGGGCTGTAACGTATACGGCTTTTTCGGATTCAGGTCCCTTAACAGCTCTTGCCTTTACAGAGGATTTTCGTAATTTTGATCGAGTAGGAGCTACCCTCCCTCCTGAAAATAAAGATGCTGCTATTTTTCCAGTAAAATTTAATGACAGGTGGGCAATGTTGCACAGGCCTGTATCTCAGAGTGCGAAGGCAAATATCTGGATATCCTTTTCCCCTGATATGAAATACTGGGGAGATCACGAGGTTCTTCTATATGCTCGAGAAGGTGGATGGTGGGACGCACGAAAAATCGGGTTGTCCCCGCAGCCACTCCGTACATCCGACGGATGGTTAATTATGTACCATGGGGTACGCCAGACAACATCTAAAGCAAGTTATCGGCTTGGATTAGCCCTTCTTGATCTTGAAGACCCCAGGAAAGTGCTCCACAGGTCAGAGGGATGGGTTTTCGGGCCTCGTGAAATGTATGAACGCACTGGAGACGTTAATGATGTTGTTTTCCCTTGCGGATGGGTCTTAGTGGATGATGAAATCCGCATTTATTATGGAAGTGCTGATATGTCTGTATCAATGGCCAGTGCAAAATTGCGCGATGTTCTTGACTATAGCCATGGATGTCCTGAAACACAGTGCCCGGAAGAATTCTGCAACTGGTTTGAAGAAAACAGTGGGCTTTCCAATGATCCAAAAAAAGGCAATATTAAATTAAAATAAAAATAAAGATCAAAAATAAATTAAGTAATGTGAATAGTTTTGGGGGTATTATTATAAGAATTGGAATGTTATCTCCGATTGCATGGAGTACACCACCTAAAAAGTATGGCCCATGGGAATCAGTAGTATCTTTATTAACAGAAGGGCTGGTAAAAAGGGGAATTGACGTTACATTATTTGCGACAGCGGATTCGCATACTTCAGCCAAACTTCATGCAGTATCCCCCAGACCCTACGAGGAAGATAAGAGTATATCAGTAAAGGTATGTGAGTGCCTGCACATATCAGAAGTTTTTGAGAGAGCAAATGAGTTCGATATAATACACAACCACTTTGATTATCTTCCCCTTACCTACAGTGCACTTGTCGAAACGCCGGTTGTGACAACAATACACGGAATTTCTTCACGAAAAATTCTGCCTGTTTATAAAAAATACGATAATAGAACTTTTTACGTCTCCATAAGTGATGCCTACAGGTGCAATGAACTGGACTATATCGCTACGATTCGGCACGGAATTGACATAGAAAGTTTTTGTTTCAATGATAACCCACAGGACTATCTTTTATTTTTATCGCGCTTGCATAAAGACAAGGGCGCAAAAGAAGCAATCGAAGTCGCTAAAAAGACAGGGAGAAAACTTAGAATAGCTGGTTTTATTGCAGATCAGGCCTATTTTGAAAAAGAAATACAACCCCATATAGACAATGAACAGATTATTTATGAGGGGCACGTTGATTCTGAGAGGAAGACGGAGCTCCTGTCAAATGCATACACTTTGCTGCACATGATCAATTATGATGAGGCTTTCGGACTTGGTGTAGTTGAAGCAATGGCCAGCGGTACACCGGTAATTGCTATGAACAGGGGTTCGATGGCTGAACTGATCAGAGATGGAGAAACCGGATTTCTGGTCAATAGCGTAGAAGAAGCTGTAGAAGCCGTAAAAAAGATCGATTCCTTATCCCGCAAAGAATGCAGGGAAAGTGTGGAAAAACGCTTTTCTGTTGACAGGATGGTAGACGATTACATCAGGGTCTACGAAGAAATTCTTGAGAAATGCAAGCGTAAGTCAGAGAGGCCCTGGGGAAACTATGAGGTGCTTATGGAAAGACCTGGATATAAAGTAAAAGTTATTACTGTTCTACCTCAGGGTGAAATCTCACTTCAACGCCATGCTCACAGAAATGAACACTGGTACATAGTTAAAGGAAAAGGAGTTTTAACTAAAAGCGGGAGGGAAATTAGGGTTCTTGCCGGAGATTCTGTCGATGGTCCTGTAAACGAGGTGCACCGTATTAAAAATATAGACAACGAAAACCTCATTTTCATTGAAGTCGCAAAGGGCGATTACCTCGGAGAAGATGATATTATAAGATTTGAGGACAAATATGGGAGAGCCTGAAAAAATTTGTACTTAATGGGTTTGTATTTTGGAAGACAATATCTATCGCAAACTCAATATACATTTCTCAAATTCCATATTAGATTTCTGTAACTCATACTACATTTCTCTTTTTAAAAAGACGGTAATTGTACCTGATAGGATCTCTCGGTTCTTCCTATTATATTTAAATACCAAAATTCTCTACCACTCTCAAACGTAGAGGTTAACAACCGACAGCACGGAAATGCTTTGCCTGCTTTTCCTTTATTACATATCGATACCGGACATAATTTTCCTGAGACCCTGGAATATCGCGATAAATTAATGAAAGATACCGGTG
>JADGNM010000123.1 GCA_017883485.1 Methanosarcina sp. | reverse complement strand
AACTCCAGCAATGGCAGAAGGAATAACTGATCATATATGGAGTTTAAAGGAACTATTAACGTTTAGAGTTCCTGTTCAATGATTTAAGGACACGACCTAAATTATTAAATTGCAATTTTGACAATTTGCAAAAGGAAAGGCATTCTAAGGAGATTTGATCCTTATAAGGACGGAATTGGGAATTTTTGGGAAAATTTGTAATAGGTTGCTTAATTGCATTAAACAACTCTTTCCTACGACAAATTTATCATTTGGTACAAATAAAACTACCATTGATTCCACTTGCACTGGTTGAAAGCTTGCTTGACGGTTGACATAAAAAGCTATTAAAAGGAATTAATAGAGATGCCCTTATACAGAGATTTAATGAATGGGTGAGAGGATAATGCCTACAAAAGAAGAGATAGACAGCCTAATTATGGAACTTTGGGATGAAATATTTACTCTTGAAGGCAAAAGTAGGGAAGAATTAGACATTAAATATGCAGAATGGCGGAAAGTAGAACCACTATTATGTGAAGGCATTGATGAAGTTATAGTACATATAGAGTCAATGAAAGGAATTAGTTATGAAAGCCTACTTATCTACAAAGAAGTTAAAGAAATCAAAGTTAGGTACAAACAAGAGATGGATGAGATACATGCAAAAATAAATGCGCTGAATAAACAAAAGTAAATGATATAAAGATGTCATTGGTTGACTTCTTAGGAGAAATTCTGGAAATTAAGGGTACTTGACTCCGGACAGAAAATGCAGACACAGCTTATGATATTGAAGAGCTTACAATCTCTATCCACACAACCGAAAGGGGCGCGACCCTTTAATAAGACCTTCTGCAAAGTTTTTTACTAGAACTTCGATTCCAAAATAGAAGCATAATTCAGGAACTGATTACAGTTACGAGAGAATTCCTGAGTTAATGCCATTCAAGATTCTAGAAAAACGTAAAGCAAAAGCGGGCAGGGAAAAACAAATCTAAACTTTATAACCGCTGAAATAACCTTGCCCACATTCCTTAATTCAGCGTTTTCCGCGTTTTCAATGGTTTGCATATTTCTTGAGTATTATTGTTGCAAGAGTTTGTCAGTTTGCGAAGAAAGGGCATTCAAAGAAAATACTGTCATTACCAGAGTAGTAATCAAATTTAGTCACAAGAAATTCCGGCATCATCCTGCCTCCTCTTTCGCGGTATTGTACTCTCTGGATTATCCTTTCAGAATAGAATAAGACTTTTTATTAGTTCGATCCACTCATCCCGTGTAATTTTTGCGTCCTTAATTATCTTGTTGATGATTCCTTTTCCGATCTTTTCGGTGGGATGCACAGGGACTATATGGTTCTTCCATCTGGATGCCGTAAAAGCAGTTATCTCATAATTATAGAAGAGACGTACAGATTTTCAGCTGTTGTCCAGAAGGAAGGAAATGGTATGTTTCCTGGTGCTCCGAACTTGATATTGCAAGCCGTGGATTTAAGGTCGTGACTCAGAAAGGAAGCCATATCAAAATGAAAAAGATAACTCCGAATTTCGACTTCAGAGGTATATTAATATCAAAATCACCAATTGAGTTGTATGCAATTTACAATTAAAGAGAACCTAGAATGATAGAGATTTCCAACCAATAGTTTCGGCCAAGGAATTAATATATTGCCTTCAAATATCGTTTTTACCATTGATTTATCAATTATTTTGTTGCCTTTTCCCATTAAAGAAGAATTTAAAAGTCTCATGTGAAACTGCAGATATTGCATATCCTGGCTTCTTAGTGCCTTTAGTTTTAAACGATAATAATCCAAATTCCCAAAATTTACTCGATGGAAAACTATATCTTTACCACTTATTTTTCAAATGCTAGCTTTAAGCAAAATGAGAGTAAAGAGTAAGGCGCCAGGTAATGATTCCTGGACATGTAAAGACAATCGGAAGTAAGCCGGGTGACCAAATACACAACTTCAACTTCGCGATGGCTACGGTAATATGCATGGTTTCTGGAAGGCTTACGTACCCTGTTATTCATCAGGTTCGAGTCTTCTTTTACCTAACGATAACGCTTCTATAAAGTCTGACCATTTAGGATTATACTCAATGATATTAACATATTGGAATCTTAATGGAACATAGAATCTACGTATGTATTCTGTCCTAAAGTAATTTATATTTTCTAGTTGGTCTACTGGTATTATTAATTCTTTACCATCAATACTAATTCTCCAATGATCTTTTACTTCATCAATAACTACGTAATGGACCCTATTATATAATGCCTTTAATTCAGGATCAAGATGATTAAATAAGTAAACATATACTTTTACTAAATTAGCCACCTGTCTACTTCGAACATTCCAGTCAGCAAGTGAGTTGAATTCGAATTCAGGATCACATATAATTTCGTTCCAGGTTTCTTTTATTTTCTCATGTGATATACCATATCGATCTTCTAATTCTCTCAGGAATTTTATAACGTCGTCTGGTGGTTTAGTATTTTGTTTAGTATTCATTAGTACTTCTTTAGTAGTCACGTCAAATTATAGACAATGTTGGTATATAAGGACAATGTAAGTTGAAGGAGAGTAACCGTTAATAATTCACGGGATATGTAAGGACAGTGGTACGTAAGTCAAGAGGTACACAAATACCTTACCTTGTGTTATACGAGCTGTGTCGAGCCTGTACGTAACTTCTAGAAGGATTTACTTGGTGGAGTAATTTTCTACTTGTAGCTTCAAAAAATTTGCAATTCCTACTTCTTGATTGTTACATTGATGAAGGTCTGACATTTGAATTGTCTTCCCCCCTATCCTGAAAACATGGTCCTGTGACCCAAGCGTAAACCTCGCCGCTGGAATTAGCTTTTCGATTGGAGTGTTCGCAATTTCTTGCTTAGTACCCGGATAGATCTTCTTACAATTTCTACATTGATAGATAGGTGTAATTATCATGTAAAAACATTACTAATGTTCCTATAAAAAGCCATTGATGTTTGAAAATAAGGTTACCATAAACGTTCTCAGGATATGTGTTGTGAGAGCCAAATATAAAACAGGTTGGATATATATTTTAATTGTCTCGAAAGTGAATGTATGGGTTGTCCGTAACTTGTGGGAAGCTTTACGTACCATCTTAGAAACCATAAACCTCATCATTATAGCGATAGCTATCGAGAAATGCAAGAAAAAAGGAAGAAGAACTATTCCTTTGTTGAAGGCAAGAAGATAAAGTTGTCAAAATTTCATTGGAATTTGGAGATTTCCTTGAAAATGGAACAAAACCAGATAAAATTAAAAAGACTCAGAATAATTGAAGAAAAAAGGCTTTCTTAAGAGAATCGGCTCGTCTAAAGTCGGCCACTGGGAAATTCTCGAAAAATAAGGCGCGAGTATTCAATCCGAAGTCCGGCTGAGGTATAACTGTAAAATTATATTTTCTGGCGGGTGGCTCTCCCCTCTTTCCCTGCTAACCGTCGAAATACACCGAGAAGCTGTGCCTGTGCCCTCCTTTTTCCGTGCTTTCCGTGGTTCATTTCTCAGCTTGGATTAGTGAACAAAATTACGAAATTACTATAGTTGGAGGCAGTGGCGTTCAAACAGGTCACTGCGACTTTGAAAATATTTGTTAGATTTTTGTGCGGCTTATGCGGCTTTCTTATGTATTGATTGTCCCTGTATCCTGGCGTCTTTGTGGCATATTTGGCGTCTTTATGTCTCCTTTATGTCCCTTTGTCTTCTTTGCGTTACCGTCCCTTTGTCTTCTTTGCGTTACCGTCCCTTTTCTTCTTATGGCGGCTTTATAGCGGTTTTTGCGGTGTTTAGAAGCATCAGACTTGAAATGATGTAAATTCATCACATGGCTTGTAATTAATCTGCAGGTTTCCCTCGATCAAGGGCATGAGCGTGGCTGATAGGGTTCTCTCTCATTCTTTGCCTCTTTCAGTCTCTTTGGCTATGAAATCCTTACCTTTAGCCGTCAGGCGGTATTTCTGCTTGCTGCTTGAGGGTTTTTCTGGAATTGTCATTTCAATATAATCAAATTCAAGAAGCCTCTTGATCTGTTTGTGGAGCTCCCTTGATACGGTCTTGTGGCCTAATCCAGACGTAAGTTCGGCCTTTCCTGAATCATTTTTCAACAGAAGAATAAACACTTTAGCCGCAAGCTGTGACTCTAACCGTGACTCTAGCCGTGACTCTAGCCGTGACTCTAGCCGTAGCTCAGGCCGCAACTCGACTTCACCTATGACGGAGCCTATGGTTTTAACTGAAATCGATTCCGCCAGATGGACTATGAACCTCACCCGCATCCCTATTTCGATGATCTCAGGTTTGGGCAAGCCGAGAGCATCTGCTTCTCCGAAAATGCGGCGGATACCACTGCCCCATTGCTCTATCAGGTCCAGTTCCCTGAAAACACGGGCAATAACGTAGTTACGGATCCTGGATACGCCCTGCAGCATGTCTTCAACCGTCAGGCCCGGAAGCAGGATTCCGGGATTCTTTTCCACAAGCTTTAGCTTCCTTTCAAAGCAAGCCGCCGCAGCGTCAAAATCAAGGTCATCCACCGTCCTGTCAGGAAGGACCTGTTTTAGTGCGGCTTATGCAGCATTGGCGTACTTGATAAGGTCAATTGTCGTTTTTGACAAAGGTGCACATAGCATACAAAAGAGAAATTTAGATTAAGATTGGCGGCAACTGCCAAAATCAGGCTGTAATTTACCGGCCAATAAGTTACTGAGAAGTAAGCTAAGTGATTAATCAAATTAGATCAATAGTACCAAAGATATCTCTTCTCTGGCAAATGCTCAACTCGAAAAAATTAGGGAATAAGCTCTTCCAGTTCCCATACCAGGAATCCATCACCTTTCAGGTGTTCTTTGCCTTTGACCTTTCGGGCCACAATCCCTACTTTCAATTTTGGATCAGATATTCCTCTTACTAATTTTGTTTTATTGAGTGTTAACTCCAGGATCTCTCTTGCCTCGCTCTCACCCAGTTCTTTATTCTTGACCTCAATTGCCAGAGCTTTTCCTCCAAGGTGATCTACTCCAAGAATATCAATTTCATCCCCCTTCCGGTTCCACCAGCTCCCAATCTCTGGATAATCGCTGATCAGCTTTTCAACCAGCAGTTCACGAACGATATCCTCGAATATCTTGCCTGTGTAACTCTGCCATTCCTTCCGGACCTTTTCAAGCATGGGAGAATAATTGCCTGCCATATACCGGCTGTACATGGGATATACGAAGCGACCATAGAACCTGAAAAAATTATCCTTAAGGAAATACCGTCCTCTCTTGCTTTTTTTAGGGTTGTCCGTGACAGGTATTCGGTGTTCCACTACTCCCAGCAGGTCTGTGAGATCGTAAAAATAAGATGACAATGAGCTCGAAGAAACATGTGTCATATCTGAGATCTCGCTCATCGAGCATCTTCCCTGTGATATCGCTGAAATTATCTCATAATATGTGGAGTGCTCCTTCCCAAATTCCTCTATCAGAATGTCCCTTACTTCATTATTAAGCGGTGCAAACTCACTGAATATCAGCTTTTTAAGGGCATCATCAAATCCTGTGCACTGATACTTTTCAAACAGGCGATAGTAATATACTGTCCCTCCGAAAAGGAAGTATAGATTCAGTTTTTCTTCCGGATCTTCTATACCCATGCCATCGAGCATTTCAAATGTTTCAAGGACCGTAAAGGGCTTTATAATCAGAATATTATCGGCACGTTTGAAGAGTGGAGCCTGTTCCTCAATGAATATTTTTCTAATCATGCCAATAGAAGATCCGGACACGATAAGAAAGACTCTACAATTGTCTGGCTTCATGTCCCAATATCGCTGCAGCTGAGTAATGAAAGACGGGTACACTTTCTGGAACCTCTGAAATTCATCAAACGCTATTATCAGGTCCCTGTCATAAGAGGTGATGAACTTGAGGAAATTCTCCGGTTCATCGACTTTTATGTAACCCGGCAGGTCAAGTTTCTCCTTTAAAAGCCGGTCGAACTCGTCCATAAGAATGTCGATGCTCTTGTTGCTGTCAACGAAAAGATAAAGTGCTTTCCTGTTCCCTGTGAACTGCTTGATCAGCTCGGTTTTTCCTACCCTTCTCTTCCCGGTTATAACGAGAAAAGATGGTTTCCCCTGATAGAGCAGTTCCATAAGTTCAAGCTCTTTCTGCCGGTTGTAGAATTGCATAATGATTATTTTTGTAATCATTACATTTATAATCATTCCTTGGGAATTTCAGAAAAAAATGAGGCGCGAGTATTCAATCGAATCAGGTAGATTTATTACATTAGAATTATATTTCAGGCGGCGAATACTCCCCTCTCCCCACTAACCGTATGTTAGTTTTGAGTTAAAAGTGAGCAGAAAATGACTAAAAAAAGTTAACAGTTGAGTGCCACCTCCTGCGTACTTATCGGAAGGTTCATACTGTTCAGCCCAAGAGCTTGTAGGCCTGTATCGATGAGTTTGTTTCTCTTGCTGACACCCATTTTCATAGTCAGCCTGATATTTTCTTCGTTGACATCAATGAGTGCTTCAAAGTATTTCTTATTGCTCCCGTAAAAGAAAATACTGTCATTTTCAAGATCATAATCGTATTTAGTTACCAGAGTTTCATGCCTCATCAGGCCTCCTCCTCTTATTTGCGTCCTCAAGGAAACAGGTCACCAGGTTAAGAAATATTGGATTGGTACTTTTAATACTTATTATGATGATCAGATCATGTTTTTCCGTTCTCTCGTAGTAGAGCTTAAATTTTCCCTCTTCCTGCTTGAGAATACCAACAGGCTGTTCTTTAAGGATTATGTGGTATATTTCATTTAAGTCCGGATGTATTTCACTTTTGCGCTCACTTATTCTTTCTTGAAAATGGTACGTAGCACGTAGATTTTCTGCCTCAATTTTAGACAGGTAATTCATAAAGTGCCTACATCCATAAAAAGACCCTGTAATTGAGTTTTGAAAAATTAGTGCGCCATCATATAAGAGCTTGTTCGCGGGATTACAAAGTAAAAAATATTTCAGAAAACTATCGTTTGCATCTTAAAAATTTGCCTTAATGTAGTCCGGAATTATATAAACGCTGAAAGCAAAGTCGGGAAGGGAAAAGAAATCTAACTTTATAGCCGTGGAAAACGCAGAAAGACGCGGAAAAAGCCGTGCCTATTTTCTATTCGGCATTTTCTGACTTTCATCGGTTTGCATTAATGAGAGTTGAGCCTTACAAGGGCGGAATTGGGAATTTCTGGAAAAATAAGGCGCGAGTCTT
>JADGNM010000122.1 GCA_017883485.1 Methanosarcina sp. | reverse complement strand
AGATTTTGATCGGAATCAAAAAGAGGCGAGGGTCCACTTCATCCCCAACCTGAAGGTCGGGGTATTCGTGACCCTCTGCGCTCCCTAGTAATAAAAAGGGAAAAAAGTTAAACATTTGACTGTCTTACCATGCGGAATTTCACGATTTTCATGGAGACTACATATATTCCGACACTTACTATTGCCATTGGCCAAAAGTATATCTCAAATCCAAAGATACATAGAATACCTATGGCAAATAGAATAATGCCTCCGATAAGGTCTCCATACTGGTACATCCTGTTATTGGTTAAACGCAGGTGGATAAAAAAACTAACTACTAGAATTATGCCTATGCCCAAGAGGAAATAGTCAAGGTAGTTTGACTCTGTGATTGAAGATGACATACCGGACGAGGATATGAAAAGCAATGCCCCAAACATTAAAATAATCATTCCTCCCTTTACGGAATCAAGTAGCTCATACTTAGATGATCCGTGATACTCTTGGGCATTCTTATTTACTCCCGCTTTCATCCTGTCTGTATTGTACATCTCTTCCTTCTTCCCAGAGCCGACCATTGAGCCGCATTTCGAGCAATAGTTAGCTTTATCAGGTACTTCGGTGCCACAATTTGTACAATATTCCATTATTTCACCTCATTTCACTTGATTTCCCGCAACAGCAATCTTTTTCATTTCCCGACTCTTCATACTTTTTCTCTTTAAAGATAAGCTCATAAACGTTTTCACTGTAAACATTTGTCCAGCCGAGCTGGGAACCCCCCGATATGAACATGGCGACAGCAATGGCTTCGGCAATTTCTTTTTTGCTTGCCCCTTGTGCAAGAGCCCTCTTAGAATGGGCATCAACACAGAATTGGCAACGCATGAGGACCGAAGAGGCGATGGCTATAAGATCCTTGGTCTTGCAGTCAAGATCTCCACCCTCGAAAATGGAATCACGCAATTTTCCGAATGCTTCAGCAGTATCAGGTAGTATTTCAATCAGGAATGACATTCTTATTCCTCCATTTTATTCAATGATTTTGAATGCATAAAATACAGAACATCGAATATCAATGAAACTTGATATCACTAAAAGACTTGATATATCCCTCATTGAAATGCCATTTCCAATAGCTATTGGTTTAGTGGTCGTCACTAATACTTGATTGATACTTTCATAACTCCACAGCATGGCTTTTGCTTGCGTTTATTCTTCACAGCAGGCTAACACAGCAGCGTCAAAATTCTGAAAAGAAAAGACAGAAGCTGTATTTCGATTATTTTGGAATAATTCGATCGACACTGGTGAATTACCAAAAGACCAATATTGATACAAAACGGAATGAAACTTATTCCAGTCAATAATACAAAGATAAAAGTACTACTAACTAAGGTTGTAATAACATGGAATCGGGAAGAACGGAGCATAAAGAGTATCTGTCTGGTCGGACTAATCAAACAGGAAAAGTATCAGGAAGAAGGACAAATACCTTAATTTTCGCCTGTTCAGGCCTTTCGAACACCGGAAAACTTACCATGCTGGCAGCATCTGCTCTTGCTTTCAGGAGACCGGATATGTACAGGGCTGCATCTGCTCAAAAAGGAGTCGATGCTGTTGATGATGCAACATCAGAAGGCTTTAGAATTCTCGCGCTTGACGGCTGTACTGATCGTTGTGCTTCAAAAAAACTTGATGAAGCTGGAATGCGGGCAGATATATTCATGATTGTTACAGAACTCGGAATTGAAAAAACAGAGCCCACGGATGTGAAGCCCGAATACGTAGAAATTATAATAAGCGCAATAAGGGAAGCCTGAGTTCGATCATCTACCATGTTTCTTTATATCAGTTTCTTTAATATCAGTATTCCCACCTGAGAACAGTATCAATCCAGTTCATTATGCATTCTTTCTTTAGTCTTTGCTTATGTAATGTCGATACTTATAGATCGAAATAAATTTCTTTTCCTTTTTCGAGATCAGATACAGCATAGCTCGCCCTGTTATTCCTATTTATGGGCTATCTTGAGATTTGACTGTGGTCTTTCATGGTTTTGGCCTTATAAACGAATTTCCCACAAAAGAATAATCTACTTTGAATCGATAAACTGGGACCTCGTATCAATATTTCTTGATATTGGGCTTTTGGGTTTTTATGAGGTAATCCCTGTATTATTAATGGGAATTGTCTTGAATTAATTATATTGATTCCTGTGAAAGGCCTTTCTAATGCCTTTGAAGCATTAGAGGGTGCAGAATTGTGTCCGATAGTTCGTAGGTGATTCTAATGCCGGGAAATCCAAATGAAATAAAGCTTGTGAACAATGCTATGGCAAATGCCACCCGACGGAAGATAATGAACTTCCTGGCGGATGGCGATAAAAGTACAGAGGAAATTGCGGGAGAAGTTGGAAAGGCAATGCTCGACTTCCATCTCAATGTTCTGCAGCAGGCGAGTCTGATAGAATTAGAAGGCGGCAATGTAAAGATAAGTGAATACGGCAAAAATTTCCTTAAGGATAAGGCAGAAAAAAGCGCTGAAAAGACTGCAGATCTCTCTCAGGCAAAACCTGTAGAAATTGTAGAAGTAAGGCAGCTTTTGCCCTGTATAGCTGACTCTTCGAAGTTCAGAGTAATTGCAAATATAGCTCCTCCTCTAGGTGGCACCCTGAAGGTTTTTGAGCCTCTTTTTTCCAGGGGCAGATATTCAGATAGGATAAATGCTCTAATTACTCAAAAAGGTGAAGTCATTACAACTATTTACGGCAATGGAAAAGTCACGATGACAATGATTAAAAGCGAGGGAGAAGCCAAGGAAGCTCTCGAAAACCTGAGAAGCGCTATCAATGAGGCTATTGCAAAAGGTATCTCTCCTGCTCCCAAGGAAAAAATTAGGGTTGAACCTATGGAGATTTATAAGTACCTGCCTCAGACCAACTGCGGGAAATGCGGCGAACAGGGCTGCTACACTTTTGCTATAAAACTCATGAGTGGTGAGGTTACCCTGGATACGTGCACGCCCCTCAAAGAGCTAGAAAATGCAATTAGCCTGGAGCAACTGCAGGTTCTGACTGCATATATTTGAGCTCGTTTACTCAAAGCATAACTCACGAAATTGAAAACGCTCTAGAAAAATTATTGATTAAGGGAAGGAACTGGGTAAACTCTGCATTCTATTCTTTCCTTCTTGACAGATTGGCCTTCAAAATCTCTATCGGTGTTACATATGTCAGGAAATGTGAATGAGACAAAGCTGGTAAATTTCGCTATGGCTAATAAGGCCAGAAGGAAAATAATTAACTTCCTTGCAAACTGCGATAGAGGTATTGAGGAAATCGGAGGGATAAACGGGAAGGAAACTCTTGACTTCCATCTTAAGATTTTACAAGAGGCAGGCCTTATCGAATTAGAAGAAAGAAATGTCAAATTAAGTGAATATGGCAAAAACTTCCTGAAAGGTAAGAAAGAAAACGCTACTGAGGAAATAAAAGATCTTTCTCAGGCAAAACCCGTGGAGATTGCAGAAATCAGGCAACTTTTGCCCTGTATAGCAGACTCCTCAAAATTTAGGGTGATAGCAAATATGACTCCACCCTTGGGTGGGATCTTGAAAATCCTTGAGCCTATCTTTCCTAGAGGAAATTATTCGGATATAAAAGATAGCCTGATAGTTAAAAGAGGAGAAATCATTACAACTATTTTTGGTAGCGGAAAAGTCAGCATGAGAATGATTAAAAATGAGGATGAAGCTAGAGAAGAGCTTGAAAACCTGAGAAACAATATCAATGAAGCTATTTTAAAAGGTGTTGTCCCTGCTCCAAGGGAAAAGATCAGGGTCGAGCTCATGGATATCTACAAATATCTGCCACAGACCAACTGTGGTAAATGTGATGAACAGGGCTGTTATAGCTTTGCCATAAAATTCATGGCTGGTCAAGTCACCTTGGAGAAATGTACACCTCTTAAAGAGCCGAAGTATGCATATAACGAGGAGCAACTGCAATTTCTGGCTGTATATGTTTGAGACGCTGTTACTTTAGCACAAATATTCGGAGGAAGCTTTGAAGACGATAACAATAATACTAACTGACGGCCCTTATATTTCCGAATATGCTGAAATTGCCTGCAAGCTTGCCGAAAACGCACTTAAACGGTACCACGTGAATATATTCCTGTACCTGGACGCAGTTCATATTCCTAAAAAAGGTCAAAATCCATCCTTCTTTACCAATGCAGGTGAACTTTTTTCCGAACTTGCGGAGAAAGGGGCTGTAATCAGAGCCTGCGCAAGATGTGCTGGTGCGAGAGGCTACATTCCAGAAGAAGAGATTATAGAAGGAAGCAACTGTAGAGACTACTTCCCTGAAATAAAAATCACCAGCCTGTATGAACTCTCGGAAATGCTGACTAAGAGTGACAGGGTAATTTCACTGTCAAGATAGGTTTGTAAGATTGGGGCAAGTCAAAAAGATAAGACACAGATTTTAATGAGGTTCGGATCAAATGAGATCAGTTTTCTACCTACTGGATACAGCCCCATATGGCAGTGAAAAAGCCTTCGGAGCATTGAATGCAGCTGCAGTAAGCCTTAACGGGATGAATGTTACCCTTGGCCTTTATGAAGATGGAGTTTATCTTGCGGTAGTAGATCAGGACAGCAGAAAGCTCGGCGTACCAAACCTTTCAGATATCCTCTACGCATATGGGGAGTTGAAAGTGCTTGTGCACGAACCCTCGCTGGTTGAGAGAGGCCTTTTTGGAGAAGCCTTAATAGAAACCTTAGAACTAACAGATGAAAAGGACTTTCTCGAAGAAATGGAAAAATCGGAATGTGTTATACTTCTTTAATATAATAGCTGCTGAGTGAAAATCGGAGGAGTGATAGTGGAGTGATGAATGTGAAACAAGAAAAATTAGATGTGTTTTTGTTGACAAAGCCTCCCTTCAATCCAAGATCGGATTTATGCCTAAAACTAGCTGCCCGCTCAGTAAATACAAAAATCTACCTTGCAGGAGATGGAGTCTATCACCTGCTTGCCGGAATAGAGGAACTACCAGGGTGCAAAGTATTAGCCTGTCAAGAAGACCTTGAGGCCAGAGCAATAAGGAGCAAAGAAGGGGCGTGGGACAAAGAAAATGTTGCGGTTCCGGAAAACTTCTACGCTGCTCTTGTAGAGGATTTAATGGAACATTGCGAGCGTGCATATACATTTTAAAAAATTATTGAGAAAGCTGCAAGGATAGAAAAAGGAGGAAAAATGGAAATAGGGAGGAAAAGATGCCAAAGAAAGAGATACCGGAGCAAGAACAGGTTAATATAGTCTCAAAAAGCGAGACGCCAGAAGAAGTTAATCCTGAAATAAATTTACAAAAAGATGAAAGTTCACAGAACGACGAAGAAGACCTTCTGTACACTCATAAACCTGAAAATCGAGGTAGCAGCATGCAATGGAACTCAGCTTTTTGCAGAAGACCTGGCCATTGAAATTGCTGCAGAAAATATCTAAAACTGATTATTTGGAGGAAATTTATATGACATTTTTGAACGATATGTTACCTGAAACTGCTGAAGCTTTTGGACAGATGAGAAACTCTATTTTCAAGGACAGTTTTCTTGATGTTAAAACCAAGGAATTGATCGCTATTGCTTCCTCGGTTCTTATGCGCTGCCAGTTCTGTGTTGATGCGCATTCCCAAAGGGCAATTGCGGCAGGAGCCACAAAGGAAGAGATAGCAGAAGCTATTTCGGTTGCAATGTTTATTGCTGCCGGATCACAGATAGGGTGGACTAACATATATACTGAAAATATATACGACAGGATTTTCAGTAAAAAAGATGAAAAGGAAGCTGCAAAAGAGGATATCTGCGGCTGCGGTTGCGGCTGTAAGGATTAAAAGGCTTCCAGACAATTTCATTCCGAGGTTTTTCCTGAATACATATTTTCTTGGCTTATGCCTATTTTTTACTCTTTTTTGGTTTGGACCTGTGATATAATTTTCAAGATGTTTCCAAATTCGGGGTTTAGTCTATAAAAGCGCCACTTTGAACTACTGTAAGCTTCGATGATTCCGCAGTTTTTCAGAATAGTCAAGTGATGGGAAACCAGGTTCTGTCGCTCCTTTAACTTAAATATCAGTTCGCATACGCAGTGGTCTCTTTGAGAGAGAAAATAAGCAATTTTCAATCTTATAGGGTGTCCAAGGGCGCTAAATATTTCACTGGCTTTTTTTATGTCATGCTCAAGAAAGTCGATTTCCTGAAGCATGTGCTCTTCCCATTCCTTTTTTTTCTCGGGATCCACAGGGCAGCAATAACTCATAATTAAAGAACCTAAGCTTTCTAAATAAGAGTTTTCATGTTCGTGAAATGTCAACAAAAAAGAAATAAGGAAATGTGATCGAACTATGGAATAAATATAAATAAGTATGATGCATTTTTTTATTATAAGGAGTGGAGAAATGGGATTAAATAAAAGAATAAAAATAATACCCTAGTTATGTAAATAAGCGCATTTTGCCCTTTAGCCCCATATTTTGGCGTATAGGCGAAACGAAAGGCTTGATGGCGTCTCTACCTCTTAAATAAGATTGCACGGCAAGCTTATCTTTACTCTATTTTTACATCAACTAATTTTTCCAGCATTTGTTGATAAGGTACTGTAATAGAACATCACCTCTCCAGCTAAAAAATTATTTTTCACACACAAAACAGCGAAGAACCAAAATGTTTACTTGCTTAATATCATTATTGACTTTTCGGATAACTCTAAGTCCGAAATTACTCGGACTGCAGGATCTCAAGCGTTTTTTCAAGAGCTATGGAAACTTCATTTTCTTTAAGATCTTTGTCTTTGTTCTTTTTGATTCTCAACTCCGATATAATGATGTGATTGTCTACTTTAAAACCTGCCAGCTCAAGGGTATTTCTCGCACAGTTCACCGGGCAGCCGTCAATTACAAGATCCATTTTTTAATTTCTTTTTCATCAGGAACCTTACCCATAATTTTCACGTCGCCATCAATCACAACGGCAGGGGGTGATCATAACGCCATATTTTAGTATCGTCTCAAAGTCCTCTACTTTAACGACTTCAGCTTTAACACCAGTACTCTTCAATACTTTTTCAACAACTTCCTTCGTTTTATTGCATTTTGAACAACCGGTTCCAAGAATTTCGATTTTCATATTTCTAACCTCATATTTTGATTCTCTGTTGTTTTTGTCTCGAGTATTTTTTTCTTTCTTTTTCAAGCTTCAGAACAATCTCATAGAAGAATGTTAAGGAATGGCAAATAAATAAATTCAAATATTATGGTGATTTACATATATATATTAGTAAAAATTTATTTTACAAATAATAAGGGAATTGAGTAGTTGT
>JADGNM010000121.1 GCA_017883485.1 Methanosarcina sp. | reverse complement strand
AGCATGCAGATTTAGTTGTTGCTAAATTTGGTGACAGTGAAATTAAAATGAATGAATTTGAAAATGCATATATTAAAAATATTGGTAGTTATGATGCTGCAAAGAAAGACAGTCTATCGAAGCTAAAAAGTTTTCTTGATCTTTATTTGAATTTCAAAATGAAATTGAGAGACGCTGAAGTACGCGGATATGGTGAAGACACTGATTCCAGAAAGAAATTTTCCCGAAGAACTCAAAAGCTCAGAAGAAATCAAACCTCCTTTATCTGACGATTTAATTGAAAATCATTCCAGCAGTCCTATGCGCAATTCAATCGGAATGGAGTTCATCCGGATTCCTGCCGGAGAATTTGAAATGGGCTCTCCATCTCACGAAAAACGCAGAAAATTGTGGGAAAGCCCAGTGCACAGAGTGATTATTAAAAAACCCTTTTACCTTGGCAGATATCCGGTTACGCAGGAGCAGTGGCAAAAAGTTATTGGAAACAACCCTTCGTTCTTCAAAGGTGAAAAGCGTCCCGTTGAAAATGTTTCATGGATTGAGGCTCAGGCTTTCCTTCAAAAACTCAACTTCCTGGAAAAAGCCGATGAGAATGACCACGCTTACCGCCTCCCCACAGAAGCCGAATGGGAATATGCAGCAAGGGCAGGGACTGCAACCAGTTACTTTTTTGGAGACAAAGAATCGAAACTTACGGAATACGCCTGGTTTCTTGGAAATTCCGGACTTGAAACCCATCCTGTCGGCCTGAAAATGTCAAATCCCTGGGAACTTTACGATATTTACGGTAACGTAGGGGAATGGGTCCAGGATGAATATCATCTAAGTTACAAAGGCGCTCCTACAGATGGCAGGGCCTGGGAAAATACCTTTCCAAGTGTATCTGTTCCGGTGAGAATCCGAAGGGGTGGAGGCTGGAACGGAAACGCAGGCTGCTGCAGGTCAGCTGAAAGGCTTTTTGCGGTACAGGATAGGAGGCTTAACAACCTTGGATTCAGGGTGGTGCGGGAAATTTAATACCAATAGTGCTGCCTTTCTTGAATATAATCCATTTCCAAATATTAACGTCAACTATTCAGTGGTGGACAATAGTAAATAATTTCAACATCCATTCTTATATAAGTTCAGGTGTACACAGTGGCAGATCCTGATGATTACAACCAATTTAATAGAAAAAATTCTAAATTTCCTTCTCTCAGAAAAAAGGTAATAGTCAGAATTTATATTGCTGTAATTTGGTTGACGACTGCATTAATTTTATTGACCATAACCAGGCTGGCATCGTATGAGGATCTAAAGTATTTTTTTTTTGACAGTTTCAGTCTTAAATCCACTGCTGTTTTTCCTATATGTGAAGGGAGCGCCGCAGCAACCATCAAAAGAAGAAGAAAGAAGAGCGATCTTTGTACTTGCGTTTTCTTCCACCTGCCTGATAGTGACTTTTTTTGCGGCTATCTTAATCGGGCACTGATATTCGTTTAATAGCTTGGATTCTGTACATCCGGTTTCTCATTGAGTATTCCGATTAAATACAAATATTTAAAAATAACTAAGTAGTATCCGGTTCCTGAACAAAATATCGATTGATGGAACGTGCATTAAGCCGCTTTTAAACAAAACAAGTTTTGGAAGGAATGAATTTGCCATTAAAAGATTCGAAGCCTGAAGAATTTGACTTCCTTGTAAAAAGAGCCCTGGAACTGGAAGCAATCGACGCAAAGATAATTCCCACTTACAAGGTCTTTGTAGAGAAAAGAGTAGTTTTGAAATGCAGGGGCTGCATTGGTTATGGAAAAAAACTTACGTGTCCGCCTTATGTCCCCACTGTTGATGAGTTTCGGGAGATCCTCAAGGAATATAAATATGCTCTGCTTGTCAAGTTCAGGTCCCCTGCAGTAGCGGATGAAGAGGTCGCAAAAGCCCCTTATAAAACCTGGCTTGACCCTGCCGAGACTGAGGAGACACGGGAAAAGGCAGCAAAGTTCTGGTCGGACTATTTTGATTACAGTAAGAAAATGATGTTTGCAATGCTAGAGCTTGAAAAGGCAGCTTTTAATGAAGGTTATACTTTTGCAGTCGCATTTGTGAACGGCTCATGCAGGCTGTGTGAAAAATGCAATGTGGAAAAAGGCATCTGTATCCATTCAAATATGGCAAGAATTCCGGAACATGCAGTTGGGATAAATATGAAGAAAACAGCTGCAGAATCAGACATGCCCATAGAATTCCCAATTAAAGGGCAGCCTGAACCCATGTCCATTCTATTGATTGATTGAAACATTAGCTGGAACTGTCTAAATCTAGCCCATTTATTTTGAAACTGCTAAACGGCCATTCCTTGCCTGACTATTCATTTATTAATTCCTGGCAGCCACTTTAGGCTTGGCTTTTCACTTTTGCGGTCTAAAACATTTCCGATAGACCTATCAATAAAATTTTACTGATGAAGAGAATCATCTGACCCGTCTGGTTTTGCCCCATTAACCGACAAATTTAGAGAACCTTATTATGAATGTCAATTTCTAAATTTAACTATGAACCTGGCTTTCTATAATCATTATATGGTGCCAATGAGAATACCCTGACTGGTACAATTTGAGATGAATTTTGTAAATATGTATGCCAGCGCACTTGTTCGAAATTGCCTAACTCTGAAATCCAAAAACAGGTGTGTATATGACTGAATTGTGCCTACCAAATAAGTTGGGGTTAAATTATGGGGAAACAAATACCTAAAAAAATAATATGCGTTCTGTTGACATTGCTTTTAGTAGCAGCCTGCGTATCGTTCGTAGGAGCTGCTGATAATTACACAAATACAGATCCTAGTAGTGCTGATGCGCCGACAATTGATCTGGCTAGTTTTGATCCGTCGAGTTTCATGGATGGGATTATTGGTTCCTTGCCTGCTGACGGAACTAGTGACAGCGATGTTACACCTACTGATGGTTCTAATGATCCTTCTGTTGCAGCCTCCAGTGATCCGACCAGCGGAACTGGTGTACCTTCCGATCTGACTGGTGTCGTTGATCCTACTACCGGTGATATCAGTGGTTTACCACTCGATGACAGTAGTATCAGCGATGTAGTCACGCCAACCAATGGTGATAGTGATGCAACAACTGATGATGACAGCGATGGTGTTGTTATTCCAGTTCTCAATGATGAAAAAAGTGACATACCAACACCATCCCATGATTCTGCATCAGATTCCGATTCTTTATCAGATCTCATCAGCACCGTGACTGACGACAACAAAGACAGCAGTGTAAGTGATACATCTGCTGCAGACAACACACCAGTAAATGATGATTCTACTGCTGTTGACACAACCTCTGGCTCAACCGATAAAACCACGACAGGAGCGAAAGAATCTGACTCTAATTCCGAGCATTCAACTTCAATTGCAACTGATTCGCAGTCTAGCAGTTCCAAGGTTACTTCCAGTGATTGCAAAACTACTTCCAGTGATTCAAAGGTCACTTCCAGTAGTTCCATAACTACTTCCAATAGTGCTAAGACTACTGAATCCTGTGTTGTCACAAGACCAGCAGATCCATGCAAGGAGACTATCAAAACAGTCGATACATGTACGGAAAGTACCAAAACAGTCGATATATCTAAGACATCTAACACCGCATCGAAAAACAACTCATCAAATGATAATTGTTAACTCAAGTAAACAATTTTGACATATATTGGGTTGGTTATATTACCAACCCGTTAGTTTGAAAGTATTCTACACTTTCAGCTGTCCTTTTATACACAATGCTGTCCTTCTATACACCCATGTCGACATATATGTATAATATTGGTCCAGAAAGGTAATTAACTGTAACTTAAGGATTCTCGTTAAATATATACGTTGTGCCAACTGTACTGAGCACGAATTGTTCAGGCATTTCCTCTGCGAACCTGTTTATCGCTTTCCAGCCGGTGCAATGCATGGGCACGATATAATCAGGTTTGATATTCTTCATTTCGTCAATTGAAGGCTGGACAATAGGGTCAAAAAGTCTCCCTGTCATATGGAAACCTCCAATGACCGCATGAACCTTATCTGTCCCTGCAACTTTCTTCGCAAATTCGACCGTATTTATAATTCCTGCATGAGCACAGCCGCTGATAATTACAAGCCCTTTGCCCTTCACTTTAACTACCAGCCCCTGGTCATCCCGGAAAGGATCGGTAACCCAGTTTCCATCGATTTTTGCTTCAGCCCATGGGAATCCTTTTTCAAACGCTGTTTTACGTTCCACTTCGCCTGTGGTGTAGATAAGGCCGTCTGCAATCAGTAAAGCTTTTTCGGACTTTATGGGGACAGCTCCTGCTTCTTTTAGGATATTTTCATCGAGCGCAGGCAATGTGACAGGGTGTCCGATTACAGGAATATTAAAACGGCGTTCAAGAAAGGCGTCTGGATGAAGGAAAAGCGGAACTCCTTTATCTCGTCCTTTGCTCAGGAGTTTCAAAAGCCCGACAAGCCCGAGAAAATGGTCAGGATGCCCATGGCTAAGGACGATAGCTTCTATTTTGCCAAGATCAGCTTTCAAAACCTCTGCGTTACTAAAAAGGCAGGCTGGAGTAACTGCTGCATCCATGAGCACGATATGTTCCTCCTGCCCTGAATAAACTTTGATTAAACACGAAAGCCCATGTTCGGCAAGAAGAATTTGAGGAAATGGTACCTGCGGCCTTCTGCATATGCCGGTGTCTTCTGTTAATAACATGTCTGTGTAATTATCTATCAGGATTGTTACTTCCAGCCTGTCGGCTTCCCGAATATTCAGCTCATCCATGTAAACACCTGGTTTTTCTGAATGAAGTTCCTCTCAAGAGTTCTATGCAATATACGTGAACCTTAATGATGACAATCTTTATAAGTTTTTCAAAATAACTCTTATTGAGATCGGCAATTTTTCAATCAACCTATGCAGGTTCGGCCCTCTCAAACGCTGGTATAGCCGCAGTTTGTACCCGCGAGTAATATTATGTAATAACCTCATGGCAAGTTATAATATCTAATAGACAAATATCGTCATTACAGTTCACACCCATTTTACTAAAAAGATATGGAAGAGATAAAATCATATGTGAAGCAGATCTTCCCTCAGCTGAGTAAACCCGGCATCTTTCTACTTTAGAACATGTTTATGGGATAATTTAAAATAAGAGAATTGAGTCTGAAAGAAAATTTCTGCGAAATTTGTTGTCCATCAAGGGGAAGATGGGATGTACATGTCTATATTTAGAAAAGAATTATGAAAGCAAAATAAACCGCTTCAAAAAAATGAATTGCTGCAAACAAAACAATACCGGACCGATATCATGGAAAATAATTATAAAAGCAAGATGGAGAGAACAGGAGATCCGGACCGCCCGGACAAAACAGGCAAAACTAGAAGGAAAGCCGGGAAAGGCACAGGCAAGGCACGTGATACTGCACATGACCGCCTGAATAAGGCTATCGAACCTTGTGAGAAAGCCCTTGCAAAAAATCCGGACGACGCAGGCGCCTGGGCAGGGAAAGCCGCAGTTTATCTAAGGCACAGGATGTATAAGGACTCGCTGAAGGCTATTGAAAAAGCTCTTAATGTCGAACCTGAAAACCCGGGATATCTCTATGAAAAAGGTTTCGTGCTCATGCAGCTTAACCGGGACGAAGAGGCCCTGCAGGCTTTTGACAGGTTGCTTGAAATAAAACCGGGAAGTGACAAAACCTGGAATATCAGAACCTCAATTCTCTGCAGGCATAGGCAGCACGAAAAAGCCCTTAAGGACTCTGAAAAAACCCTTACTGCAAATCCGAAGCTTGCAGGTGCCTGGTACGCAAAAGGCTCTGTCCTTGCTGACCTCGGCAGATATGAGGAGGCTATACATGCTTATGATGCAGCCCTCAGGCTCGATCAAAACCTTGCAAGAGCCTGGGAAGGTAAAGCCTTTGCCCTTTACAGCCTGGATAGGCCTGTGGAAGCAATTATAGCCTACGACGCTGCTCTCAAAATTAATCCTGACAATGCAAAGACCTGGATTGGCAAAGGCCTTGTCCATCTTAAGCTGAGCAAATTTAAAAGAGCTCTCGAAACCTGCAGCAAAGCAATTTCGATAAAACCTGATTCTGCAGAGGCCTGGTACTGTAAGGGAATTGCTCTCTCTGGCTTAAATAAAAATGAAGAAGCCCTTGGGGCACTTGAAAGAGCCCTTCGGATCAATCCGGATTATGCCGATGCCCAAAAAGCCAGAATCTCAGTAAGCTCCAAACTTGGAATAGGCATGGGTGAAGAGGAAGAAGAAATCGAAGAAGAAAAGCCAAAGGGAAGGAGGAGCGTATGGACAAAAAAAGAGCCGACAAGTGAGATAATGAAGAGAAATTTGGGAATAAATAAAAATTGGGGCAAGGAAAGAGCTCAAAGAGAGGAAGGGGCTAAGAGCATTGAGTTGACAAGGGAAGAGCCGAAAAGAAAGGCTATTAAGAAAAACAAAGGGAGAGAGGAGGAAGAAAAGAAATAACCGTATTTTCTTCTTCAATGGTTAGATGGACTGACTAACTACCTGATCAATGCTCTACTACTTAATATTATTCATACTGTAACTGGATAGTGTGAGCCTGGCAAAAGTAGAAATGCACATACGTGTTGATGAACGATTTGAAGAGATATGGAAAGTTTTGGTACATTTCCAGACTGAACGTCATATTGGCATCCGCTGCGGAAAGTGCCTTTTTTTTGTCTCATTTCACTATTTATTATATACTGTTTGCAGGTGCCGCTACAAGTCAAGAAAAGCTTAGGGTTTAACTTGCATGCCTGATTGTTCAGAAGTTTTGCCACAACAGTGAAGCTTCTATAGTTCATGTTGTAACCTATTTCTCGGTTTATCTTTTCATGAAGCGAGCCTGCTCAGGTGTTCTGGTGCCTGCTTCATATACCTTTTACCAGGTTCCGTGACCGATAAGTACAGCCGAGATAACCCTTGAAGGCGCTAAAGCGAAACCTTCTGGATTTACTTCCTACAGGGTTTCAGATAATAGAAAATGAAAAGCTTCAGCAGTTTAAGATCAACTTTATAACTGTATATATGGCGATGGGTACTTTTCTATCTAATAAAGCAAGAGTATAACCTTTGGCGTTGTTGCAAATAAGGCTATGATGCGGTAAAAATATTAAAGGAATACGGCTGGATATAATGGCAATACCAAGTGTGTGAGCAGGTTTAAGTCTGCTCTTCTTATTTTTACTTATAGAAACATTTAAAAAATATTAAGTAATATATTATATAATGCATTTTCATTTATTTTTTGAGTGAGGGATATTATGGATAAAGAAGAAGCAAGAGCAGAAATGCATAAAATAATCGTAACTATTCAGCCTGGGTAAAACAACATCAATAGCCATCTTCCAT
>JADGNM010000120.1 GCA_017883485.1 Methanosarcina sp. | reverse complement strand
CTTCACGTTTCATAAAGGATAAAAATAACTCATTTTATATACAATTTTCCCCGTTCCGGAAAAAGTTTGGACCTTTCAAGGATACCTGAATAGTTACTTGCTGGAAATACTTATTGAACATGAATATGAGTGCAGATAACCTTATATATCGGCAGAATCATGTAAAGGAACTCATCAGTATATGCTGTAAAGAAGCTCCTATAGAGAGCTGCTCCTGAATTTTTCGCGTATTCTTGAAGGGGTATTCGATCAGGGGCTACAGGATGCTGTATGCACTCCTTTGGAGGAAGTACATGGTAGAAGAAAAGAATAACGAAGAATTAAGGCATCTTGTTCGGATTCTGAATACCGACCTGAAGGGGGCAAAGCCCGTGCAGTACGCTCTTACAGGCCTCCCGGGCGTAGGAAGGCGCACTGCAATACTCATTGCAAAGGGTGCAGGGGTAAGCCCGACTGCAATACTTGGATACCTGCCAGACGAAGAAGTGGCGAAACTCGACAGTACTATCGGAAGATTTGAGGATATTGTCCCTTCCTGGATGTTGAACAGACAAAAAGATCTGGCATCAGGACAGGATAAGCACCTGCTCGGAACGGATATCGTACTTACTTTCAGGGAAGATATTAACACCCTGAAGAAAATCCGCGCCTACAGGGGTCTCAGGCATGAAAGAGGCCTTAAGGTCAGAGGACAGAGAACAAAAGCCACAGGCCGCCGCGGGTCAACTGTCGGTGTCAGCAGGAAGAAGTGATTTTCCAGTCAGGTGATTTCAATGGGATATCCAGGTAAGAAAAGAAAGAGCTACGAGACTCCGAAGCACCCCTGGCAGGAAGCCAGGATGGCTGCAGAAGTCCAGTTGGAGAAGGCATACGGTCTCAGGAACAAGAAAGAAGTATGGAAAGCCGCCAGTATGCTCAGGATGTACAGGTCCGAAGCCAGGAAACTGCTTGCAACTGCCGCAGAAGGTCAGGAAGGAGGACTTGAGGGACACCTTAAAACCGAATCGGAAGAAATCCTTGCAAAGCTTATCCGCTATGGTATCATCAAACCGGACTCCAATATTGACGATATTCTCTCTTTAAAGACTGAAAACATCCTTGAAAGGAGACTCCAAACCCAGGTTCTGCGTCTCGGGCTTGCCAGGACAGTTATCCAGGCACGCCAGTTCATTACTCACGGACATATTGCAGTGAACGGAAGGAAAGTTACAATTCCTGGAATGATGGTTTCCAAGGAAAATGAAATGCATATCGGGTATTATGGGACTTCCCCGCTTGTAAGTGACTCTCACCCTGAAAGACCTGTCCAGGTGGCATCCTCTCTTGCAGAGGGCGCTGGCGGTACTTTAAAGGCTCGTGCTGATGCAAGACAATCCAGAGAAAGAGGTCCTGAAAAAGGCGGCGGCGGAAAGAAGAAGAGAGGGAGGAGGTAAATATGGCAGATATGAAGTGGGCAGTAGCTCATATTAAATCCTCATTTAACAATACGATCATCACTGTAACCGATATCACGGGAGCTGAGACCATTGCAAAGTCTTCCGGCGGCATGGTCGTAAAAGCCGCAAGGGATGAAAGCTCTCCTTATACTGCCATGCAGATGGCCGGCCAGCTTGCTGACCAGCTCAGGGATAAAGGCATTAACGGCATCCACATCCGGGTAAGAGCTCCCGGCGGAAATAAGCAGAGGAGCCCGGGTCCTGGTGCTCAGGCAGCAATCAGGGCTTTTGCAAGAGCAGGAATCCGCATTGGTCGGATTGAAGATGTTACACCTGTCCCTCATGACGGCACTCGTCCGAAAGGCGGAAGGCGTGTATAAGAGCTTTATCAGAGAATTCTCAAATTCTCTTTTCGAACGCATCAATATATAAGGGAAATTAAGGTATATGACGATGGAAGTAGACATTCTGGAGTTATCGGACAGATATGCAAAATTCGTGCTTTCCAATGTTAGCACGGCTTTTGCCAACAGCATTCGGCGTGCCATGATTGCAGATGTACCAACTCTTGCGATCGAGTATGTGAACATTTACGACAATACCTCGGTCCTCTATGATGAGCAGCTGACTCTCCGTCTGTCCTTAATCCCGCTTGTAACGGATTTAGAGACGTATGTGCCGCAGGCGGAGTGCGACGTTTGCGAAGGAGAGGGCTGTCCTGCCTGCGAACTCTCTCTGACCCTGAGTGCTGAAGGCCCGATTACTGTCTATTCGAAGGACCTTATCTCTTCCGACCCTAAAATCCAGCCAGCAGATCCTAACGTACCTATTGTTGAGCTGAAAAAAGGACAAAAACTCGTGATTGAGGCTATTGCACATATGGGCTACGGTAGAGATAGCGTTAAGTGGCAAGCAGGTATAGCCTGCGGTTACAAGAACGTGCCCATTATAGCCATTGCAAACTGTGATGCCTGCGGGCACTGTGCAGCAGAATGCCCGAAAAGCATCATACGGGTCGAAGGAACAGGGGCAAGAGTTGCTGAAGACGACGTTCTTAAATGCTCTCTCTGCAGGCTCTGCGAACAGGTCTGTGACATTAATGCAATAAAAATCGATTTTGATGAAAACGCCTTTGTGTTTTCCATGGAATCCGACGGCTCTTACACAGCCAGAGAACTTATCCTGAATGCGGCAAACGTGATTAAAGGCAAAGCTGAAGAAGTGGTACACATCCTGGACCAGCTCTGACCCCCTCGCTCAGATGCAGGCCCAAACCTAATTTTTTGGAACTTTTAACTTTTTGGAACCGGAACTCAAGCTTTCCAACCTTGAAAAGTCTGATTGCGAATACTTTTCTAATAAATATTATCAGTGACCTTCATGACTCGAAATGTTTATATATTATCCATGATATTGTGAGGGAGTGCAAGGCGCAAAAGCGCTTGCATGTCACACTAAAACGAAATGCGAGGGTTGCCCAGCCAGGTCAAAGGCGCTAGGTTGAGGGCCTAGTCTTGTAGGAGTTCGTGGGTTCGAATCCCATCCCTCGCACTGAATTTTTTATAGTTATTCTTCTAATCAAATTCTCAATCTCGAATGTTTTTAAACGAAAAGTGCTTTCATTCGTTTGTGCCTTTTATTCAAAGAATTTATTTTCGTTTAGCATTTAAGGTCAGTTCTTGTGATGCAAAGTTGGGAGCTTTTCATATGTCGCGTACATTTCAATTGTTTTTTGTTCAAACTGTTTATATATTCCACAAAAATGCTTATCTGACTCTTTTGTATATGTAATTGAATTGTCTCTATAAGCGCCACATTTTAAGGCATATCCACATTTAGTTTTGAATATACTCATTTCGAAGCCTCCCTTTGCTTTTTTAACTGTATAAATGTAAAATAGAGCATGTCTTAAAATTATACTCTGTTCTATAACTGGGATAAGACTTACACACTTGAAGTGAAAAAATTGGCATTAAGACATTAAAGGTCTAAAGTGTAATTTTAATCACGATGGTTATTACAATTGATTTTATGCATCAAGTGCGTACAGTCCTATTGGATATAATATTTTTAAGGTTAATGTGTACCTAAACGGTTGAACATATTTTTTGGACGAATTTGAATCTCAACATTCCTATTATCCAATTGTATGAATGGTTTTAATTTTGAGACGGCCTTGAGATTCTGAAAGGCATTTAAGAGTGCAGTAAACAGCTTTTTCTTCCGCATTAGTCAAGACAAGGAATTCATTTTTGCATATTGGGCAGATTTTTTTTATATAGTTCATTAGATACCACCTATTCTATTCACTTTCAGTTAAAAGACAGATGAATCTAAAATTCTACTAGTTTGCAGAAAATAGATTCAAATGGGGGAAATTAATTTTTTGTATTCGACTAATAGAATATATTAATAATATATAATTACATACGGAATTTAATTTCTAATTTTAGTTCCGTTCTTGCATTTGAAAAGATGGAAGACTTTTAATATCTTGTAATATAGATGAATCATTAAACTTTTAGGAATATTGAATACACATAGAAGTCTTGCTGAATATCTTGATCTTGAGCCTGGAAAGTAACTCAAAAAATGTTAATATTCAGTAGAACGTCAACGATTAAACTTTTTCTTCTGGATATCATCTTTATAAAAATTCATTTTGTCTGAGGGATTTTATAAAAAGTTGGGAAATAGCTCTCACGAAAACAAAGATAATACAGATAAAAGCAATTAGGCCTATTTTGCAGGTCCCCTCGAAAAAGTAATTTCATTATATGATTGCGCTCTCTTGAATCGGGACTTACGAGAGTTTCTGAATAATCGCATTTATACCAGTGGGTTCTGGCTGGTTTGTCTGACCGTGACAGGCGCAGAAGATCGTCAAAACGACAAACTAAGTTAGATATATCTAAACTTTGTTATATTGGACAGATACTCCAATTGCGGTCATCTATTTCACTACAAAAAAACCAGGGAGGTAATGACATGCCAGATACATTTTCTGATACTGAGGAGTATGTTTTGACAAGAATATCGAAAATGAGACCAATAATAGCTGCTCTTGTAGCCTTACTGCTTATGTTTTTCATTCTGCTTTTAAGATTGCCAAGTTTTTTGCTAGATTATTGGTGGTTTGACTCAGTCGGTTTCAAAGACATAGTATTTATGGTAAATTTAAAAGCACATGTTGGCATGTTTATCGGTGCTGCAATTGTTTCCAGTATATTGTTCTATATAAACTGGAAAGCTGTGAAATCATTTATAAGAAAATTGGGAAATGATGATGCTGATTCCTTGGATAAAATTGGGAACTTGTATGCATCTATCTCCGTAATTTTAATAACCATCTTGTCTTCAATATTTGCCGGATACTATTTTATGTTCCTGCAATATTTTAACCAAAGTCCTTTTGGTATCCTTGATCCAATTTTCGGAAACGATGTTAGCTTTTATGTATTTACATTACCGGTAATTCATAAATTACTGAATTTTGTTTTCTGGATTTTTGCGATCCTATTTGTAGCAGACACAATAATATGGTTTTTTTCTAATAAAATTGAAGAGGATTTCGATAAACCTCCGACTTCAACCAGTTTTTTGTATACTATTTATAAGCTTATGACGAAATCCTCTGAAGAGATTCCAGGAGAACGTGATCTCCCGATTATTTCCAGAATTTTATGTTCTGGAATAATGTTCATTATAGGACTAAAGATTTACTTAAGCAAGTATAATCTTATTACTGCGACTGGCGGAAGTAACTTTCTAACAGGAGCCGGAAAAAATGATCTAGCTGCATTCCCGTTTTGGCTCACAGTTTTTGGCGGGCTTATTATACTGCTGGGAATCATCACTCTCTCTGGTATTCCTAAGTTAAAAAACCGGAATGTAGACAAAAAATATCCTGCAATACTTATACTCTTTGTAGTGTTTATTGTGGGTTCGGTGATTATACCGTCTCTCTGGTCGAGCGCATACTATAAATTAAATGTTGTTTCTAGTGAGCAGCAGGTACAAATGCCCTATATAGAGGATAGTATCAACTATACTAGAGCTGCATATAGTCTGACAGGTATCGATGAGGAATATTATCCCAATACCGTAGAATTAAATAGCAGTATAAAGAGTTCACCTTCTATAACGAATGCCAGAATATTCGATTGGCGCGCAATGATTCCATTTTTACAAAGAAGTCAGGCGATTGAAAGAATTTATACTTTTAATACGCCCGATGTTGACAGATACTTAGTCAACGGGAGTGAAGGTCAAGTAATTATAGCTGCTCGGGAGCTGAATCTGAATCAGATTCCACAGACATGGGAGAATATACATGTCATCTACACTCATGGATACGGAGCCGTGGTAGGATCTGTAAATAAAATGGGTGCCGATAAAATGCCCTTGCTTTATTCGTATAATATTCCCTCAGTTTCTAGCAATCCTGAATTCAGATTAAAAGAAGAAGGGATTTGGTATGGTGAAAACACAAACGATTATATTCTCACAAATACCAAAAGGGATGAACTTGATTATCCGTCAAGCTCGGGAAATGTTTATACGCAGTATAACGGGACAGGCGGAATACCTATTGATGGTTTTCTTAAAAAATCAGTAATAGGATTGGAGATGTCGGATTTTATAAAGATCATGACATCTGATTATATTAATGATAATAGCCGGTTGCATCTATATCGGAATGTCGATGAAAGAGTTGCAAGAGTTGCTCCTTTCTTGTATTACGACGAGGATAATACGATCTTCATTGACAAGGGAGCGGAAAATTTGAAATGGATGATATCCGGTATTGCGTATTCGGATAGCTATCCATATTCTGATTCGTCCACTTTGGGAAACGCAAGCGTTAATTATGTTAGAGACGCGGCCAAAGTAGTTGTAGACTCTGTGAATGGTACAATGGACTTCTATGCCGTAGAAAAAGATCCCTTGATGAAGACTTATATGAGTATTTATCCGGGGCTATTCAAAAACATAGAAGAGATGCCGGAGAGTCAAAAGTTGCATGTTAAATATTCTGAAGATTTATTTAATGTGCAGACTAATGAGCTTAGCACCTTTCATATGAAGGATCCGGAACTTTACTACACCAAGCAGGATCAGTGGAAACTCTCCAATGAAATTTCTGATTCCGGTGAATCGCAAGTTGCTATGCCGTATAATATGATTTTGGAATTGCAAAATGGAACTTCATACGTTTTGATGAGGACATTTAATCCCGCCGATCCACAAAAGACGAATATGGTATCCTGGATATCGGTTAATCAGGACTATCCCAATTATGGGAAAATGCTACTTTATAAGTTTGATAAAAGCAGATCATTATCAGGCCCGGCACAGATCGATGCCTTTATCAATCAGGATAAAGAGTTCTCGAGTATGCTGACTCTGTGGGGACAACAAGGCTCTACAGTAATTCGTGGTAATTTATTGGTTATTCCTGTAGAGAAAGGAGTAATTAATATTAAACCAATCTATATAGCTTCCAGTTCAAGTACAAATTCAATGCCTGAATTGGCAGCCGTGATAGTCTTCTATGAGAATCCAGTAACTGGAGAAAGAAATCTCAAGTGGGGGGATACAGTAGAAGGCGCACTGGATCAAATATTTACTGGAGGTAATAATCCAATAAGTTCAAGTGGACAGACAAATATTAAACAAGAACTGTCTGCAAATCCGCGAATTGCTATGAAGATTCTTATTTTAAATAACAACGGAGAAATTGTAGGCACCATTCCTATTCAAAGCAATCAAAGTTTTGTGGTACAGCCCGTTGCAGCTTTAACTTCAGGGAATAATTCTTCTGCAGTTGCAGCATAACTGAAAAATATCTTAGGTATGAAGAAAATTTAATTTCAAGTTTTTATTACTAGGGAGCGCAGAGGGTCACGGTGTGCCAAGAAAGCTCATTTATGCATCAGTATTGATGCATGAAATGTGCTATGCTACAGAAAAGATG
>JADGNM010000119.1 GCA_017883485.1 Methanosarcina sp. | reverse complement strand
AGCCAACAATTAATGGAAACTAATTCAGATAAATATGCCCATTGAATCTTATGGAAGATGGCTATTGATGTTGTTTTACCCAGGCTGAATAGTTACGAAAAATTAATACTTAAAGGGCATGAAGAAGGAGTAGCAGCCGTTACAGTCACACCAAACCAAAAGTACGTGATTTCAGTTTCTAATGAGACTCTTAAGGTCTGGAATCTGGATAATGGAGAAGTAAAAGCTACATTTAAAGGGCATTATGAAAGAGTAAACGCAGTTTTTGTTACTTCCGATAGTCAATATGCGATTTCAGCTTCAGACGACAGAACAGTTAAAGTATGGGATATAGAAAAAGAAAAGGAAAAAACAACATTGAGAGGACATAATGGATGGGTGATGGCAGTTACAGCTACAGCCGATGGCAAGTACGTAATTTCAGCCTCGTATGATGGAACGATCAGGGTATGGGATCTAGAAAAAGGAGAAAACATTTCCTGTTTTACTGGTGACAATTCTTTCTGGACGTGTGATGTTTTGCCAGATCTTTCACAAGGTGGAGAGTTGATTATTGCAGGTGATACTCTCGGTAAAATGCATTTTTTGCATTTTGATAAGCCAGATTAGAGATCTTACAAATTACACATTAACCATTTTTCTTTTCCAGCACCATTTCAAGATAAGAAGTCCGGATAGAATCCTTTGCCCCGAAGCCAAACTGTTTTAAAAAGTCAAATAACTTGTGGCTTGAAGTTTCGAGATCTTTTTCGCTTTCAGCCATGATTTCGACTTCCAGAAATTCTCCAAGGCCTTCGACTGCGTCGAGACAGACAATTATTTCTCCTGCCCTGAAGACTTCCCTTATTTTGCGGACTATACCGGCTTCCGAGAATCCGAGAGCGTGGAGTATCCTTGTGATGGTGAACTCGTCTACAGGAGTTTCGAGTTCTTCGCGGGTTTTGGAGATCCCGTCAAGTTTAGGGCCTTTATAGGTAAGCGTAGCTTGTCCGTCCAGCGAGCGAATCCTGAGCGCTTCGTCAGTTTTTGCAAAATCTCTGTGAGGAGCTGCAAAATAAGTATCTGATTGAATTTCAGTCCTGACTTTTGCTGCACCTATTTTCTTAAGGATGGGGCGGACATTTTCATGATCCGCCTTGACTTTGACTTCCACCTCAATCATAGTTTACAAACATCTCCAGTTCAATCGTTAAAACCGGTCAAATCCTCAATTTACCAATCTATTAACAGAATCCGGGAAATCCGAAGCCAATCATGCATCTGCAGGGATGAATTTGGTACCGTAGTAAATTATACCGCGTTCTCCGCCTTCCCCGAGCTTGCGGAATACGGATCTGACTCTCATTCCGATATACATTTTTTCAGGGTCGCCAACGACCTGGGCGGTCAAGCTGGGGCCCTCATCCAGCTTAATTATTGCGAGGGTATAGGGGCACTGGCTTTCGAAACCCTCCGCAGCTGCGTGTATTAGTGTATAAGTTACTATTTCGCCTGTGCCTTTAAATTTATAGGGTTCAATCTGGCCCGACCGTCTGCAGTTAACGCAAAAATTGCGTGGGGGATAAAAATAGTTTCCACATTCTTCACAGCGCGTACCTTCAAGGTTATACCTGCTGCCTAGATTTCTCCAGAATCTTGGAACAGAAGACATCGAATATCACCTCTCCCTCGAGAAGATATGTATTACTGCTGTTGCTCCGGACCCTCCTACATTGTGGGTCATCCCGTAACTTGCGCCTTCTACCTGGCGTCTGCCCGCATCCCCACGAAGCTGGGTTACGATTTCGACAGCCTGTTTTATGCCTGTTGCCCCAACAGGATGCCCGCAGGCTTTGAGGCCTCCAGAGGTATTTACAGGGATCCTGCCTCCTATCGAAGTTTCTCCGTTTGCTGTAACAATTCCGCCTTTCCCTTTCTCTGCAAACCCCAGGTCTTCAATAGCACAGATCTCGGCAATCGTAAAACAGTCGTGGACTTCAACAACATCGATGTCTTCAGGCTTCAATTTTGCCATGGAATACGCCCGGTTTGCAGCAATTACGGTCGCATCCAGGGTTGTTATATCCCTTCTGTCATGAAGGGCAATCGTGTCACTTGCCTGAGCTGTTGCCTTGATATAAATAGGAGTATCTGTGTATTCGTGGGCAATCTCGGCAGGAGCAAGCACAACGGCTGATGCTCCATCCGTTATTGGGGAGCAGTCAAAAATATGCAGTGGGTCTGCCACCATTATGGAGTTCAACACATCTTCCACAGTAATTATGTTTTTATACTGAGCAATGGGATTAAAGTAGCCATTCTTATGGTTTTTTACTGCAACCTCTGCAAGCTGTTCGCTGGTGGTTCCATATCTGTGCATGTGCAGCTTTGCAATCATTGCATAAAGGCCAGGAAAAGTTGCCCCTGCCATACCTTCCCATTCCCGGTCGGCTGCTGATGCAAGAGCTGAAGATGCTTCTTCAGTCCCGACATCAGTCATCTTCTCTGCCCCTGCTGCAACTACGATATCGCTACAACCAGACGCCACAGACATTATGGCCTGGCGCAGTGCAAGCCCACCCGATGCACAGGCAGCCTCCACTCTGGTAGCCGGAATGTGCAGGTTCTTGGAAAGCCCGGAATAATCCGCAATAAGAGCCCCGATGTGTTCCTGATCAACAAAGCGGCCTGCGCTCATGTTACCTACATAGAGAGCATCGATTTCTTTTCCGCTAGCGCCTGCATCTTCGATTGCTCCTATTCCGGCTTCTACGACTATGTCCCTCAAAGCTTGGTCCCAAAGCTCCCCGAAATTGGTATTTTTTACTCCAATTATTGCAACGTCTCTCATTTAACTCACTCCGTTTTCAGGCCAGGCGGATCTTGCCTTTATGCTTGGCATACCTTGCGTAATCGAGATATATCGGATTCTTAATCAATTCGGAAACCGTCGGAGCCCTATCTCGGATTTCCTCTATTCTATCCGTAACTGTTATGCTAAAAGCGTCGGACCCCGCCCCGGACCCAAAAGCAGTTGCAAAAATCCTATCCCCTGGCTTTGCCTGATCAAGAGTTGCGGCAATTCCCATAAGGCAGGATCCTGAATAAGTATTTCCTATTTTCGAAACCACAAGTCCAGGAATAATCTGGGCTTTGGTGAAACCGAGCATATTTGCAGCTTTGCTCGGGAATTTTCCATTTGGCTGGTGGAATACCGCATAATCATAATCTTCGGGCTTTGTCCCGATTTTTTTTAGGAGGCCTTTTGCACCATTAATCACGTGCTTGAAGTAGCCTGGCTCTCCTGTAAAACGGCCTCCGTGCTCGGGATAAGGCATTCCTTCCCTTCGCCAGAAGTCAGGGGTATCGGTTGTATAGGAATAAGTGTCCTCAATGATTGCGGCAAGCTCGGATTCTTTTCTCCCGATGAGGCAGGCAACCCCACCTGCAGCTGCAGTGTATTCAAGGGCATCACTTGGGGCTCCCTGGGAAACATCTGCGCCGATGGCCATACCCAGATCGATCATCCCTGAACCCACCAATCCCATACAGGCCTGAACTGCGGCTGTACCTGCTTTGCAGGCGAACTCAAAGTCTGCTGCAGTCATTTCAGGGGTTGCTCCTATGGCCTGGGCAACGATAGTACTTGTAGGCTTTACGGCGTAGGGATGACTCTCCGATCCGGTATATAACGCCCCGATTCTGCTAGGGCTTATTCCGCTTCTTGCCATTGCATATCTCGCAGCTTCAACGGCTATGGTCGCGGTGTCTTCATCGATATCAGGTACGGACTTTTCATATACCATAAGGCCATTTTTCAGAGCTTCAGCGTCATCACCCCACAGTCGGGCGATTTCCTCAATTTTTATGCGGTATCTTGGGACATAAGCGCCATAGGATACGATTCCAATAGTCATGCTTTCACCTGTTTTTGAATATTTCAGGGCTTCACTTCCAGCGAGTTCATTCTCTCGCGAAGTATTGACTGTATCTTCTCAGCATCTGGACAATCTGGTCGAGGTCCATTTTAGTTGCGACCAGAGGTATACGGTCGACTTCTGCCATTTTGATTGCAACAGGCCCGACATCATCTTTTCGAAGTCCATGCAGCACTACAACGCCGGGTTTGAGGTTAGTAACCCGTATGGCTACCATTGGGGATTTTCCGGAGCTAACCTTTGTAAAGATCATGGCCCTGTCCGTGCTCCATCCATAGAGCTTCTGGAATTCATGCGAAGAGAGTTCCAGTATGGCTCTCTGGCTGTCAATGACAGAGAAACCATAGAGAGGCTTTTCAACTCCTTTAAATACGACCTCTCCTTCGATAATATTGACTAATTTTGCAAGTTGTATAGGGATGGTATATTCGTATGTCGAATAGATAGATTTTGTACCGCTTTCGGCGCTAAGAATTGACTCATAAGCGTGAATTTTCTTACTTCCCCTATCCATATCAATCTCTAGTAGGGACTCCACAATCTTCTTTATAATCAATGTTCCTGGAGACTTTCGCCTCCCGCTTTCGTAATCACTTATAACAGAGGGGGAAACCTTAAGGTAACTTGCAATATCTGTCTGGGATATCTCGAAGTTTACCCTCCACTTTTTCAGTGAATCTCCAGGTTTTTCCGAAAGAGTAATATCTCCAGCCATTTTTTCAGCCAGACGGTTGCGCAGATTTTCTGAGGATTCATTGGATGTCATGACTTACGTATCTAAGAGGAAGCGTTACTTTATATACCTAACGAATACTGGTTCGTCGATTGTCGCAAAACTTCCCCTATCTACTTGTATTGAGATCGTCTCAAAAAAAAATTTATAACAGTTGTAAACGAAATTATATCTAATGTTCACCGAGCCTCATAATCCGGAAATTAGTGTCTCAGACCTTCTCCTATATCTCAACTGCCCGAGAAAAGTATACTTTGTCAGTCGGGGATTTGAATTGTTTCCAGAGATAAATGTATCAAGGGTTGAAAGAATGCTCCTTAAAGAGCTCTCCCTGACCTACCCTGAAAGTGTTAAGAAGTATTCGTTAAACGCCGATAACCTGCACAAAGAACTCGAGATAGACCTGGCCCAGATATGTATTGATCTACCACTTCTGTTTCCTGGAGAACTTGAAGGTGTCGGAAAGGACATTTTCGAAGAAGCTGAGACACGGGCAAGAGCTAAAATTCCCGAAATAGCAAATAACCTTCTCAGGGCAGTTGAAGAATATGGGAAAGAACCTATGCTTGCGGCACTTACACCTGTTAAAACCGAGCCGTTTCTTTCTTCCGAAAAACTCAACCTTAAGGGTGTTCCCTCCAAACTGGTCTGTTTCGAAGGTTTGCATGTTCCTACTATCTTAAAGCCTGGAAACTGTCCTGATCAGGGGGTATGGGCTTCTGACCGGATACATGTAGCAGCTCTCGTCCTTCTTCTTGAAGCCGAGAGTGGGAAAGAGATACCTTTTGCCTTTGTAGAATATGTCAGCTTTGGCCTTCTAAGAAGAGTAATTATTCGAAGCTCGGATAGACGAGAAGTCCTGCAAATTTGCAGGCGCGTAGAAAAGATAAAAACAGGATTCATGCCCGAAAGAAAAGAAGAGAAATTCTGTAATGAATGCAACTTTTTAGAGCACTGTACTTCAAGTCCGTCCCTGATGTCGAAATTTTTCTGAATTTGATATGAAAGCCAGGCACGCTTACCAGGGAGGTGCCCAAAGCTTTCAAACCTTAGTTCCCATATTTTAAGCGCATAAATTTCAAATACGTGGGCAGAAACGTAAATGGTAAACCTGTTCTAGTTCGCGATGCATTGAACTCTTCTGACGGGATCCCTTCCAACGAGATTTCACCGCCTTGCAGCAAACCCATAAACGCTTATAACTATGGTGAGTTTCTCCCGTTGCAGAAAATTACAGATGAGCTTATGATTGAAGAGTACCTTGGCGATCTGTTCAATGAAAAAGATAGGAACATGATACTTGCAATGGCACTGAATCGTGTAATTCGGCCCACGGCTATGTATAATATTAAAACCTGGTATAAGAATTATGCTCTTTCTCTTCAGTGGCCTGAGTTACCTTTGAAAAGTCAAAACATTAGCAATCTACTGGCTAAAGTGGGTGACAGCGACATTCCATCTATGTTTATGGGTAAAATGTTCAGAAGTCTTGGGACAAAACGCACGCTAATGTATGATCTTACCAGTTTCTCAAGCTACTCACAACTGATAAATCTTCTTGAATACGGGTACATTAGAGATGATTCTGATCTCCCACAACTAAATCTCTCTATGATTGTGGATAAGGAAAAAGGCATTCCAGTGATGTATGACATTTATCCGGAAAGTATTGTTGCCGTTACAACCTTCAAAAACACAATCAAAAAGATAGAAGCTCACGAAATGGAGAATTATACATTGGTGATGGACAGGGGATTCTTCAGCAAGAGTAACATTGAGGAGCTGATCCACGAGAAGATTCCTTTCATTATGCCAGCTACAATGGCACTCAAAAGTGTCAAAGAGCTTATGAGTTCAGCACAAAAAGACGTTGAAAGTCCGGAATATCTTCACAAGTTTAACAAGAAACCGATATTTGTAAAGCCAGTGACTCTTGAGCAAAAGGAGTTCAAAGTCGAGGGATACTGTTTCTATGATCCAAAGAGAGAAATGGAGGAAAAGAATGCATTTTACTCCCGTCTTTATGATGTGAAGGAAAAACTGGAAGAAACGGCAATACCAGAATGAAAAACGCAGCAGAAATATTCAAAGAGAGAGCAAGGGAAATGGCAAGTTTATATTCATGGAAAAAGATAGATGACCATTTCATGATCAATATCAAGAAAAATGCATTGTCTCAGAGAGTCAATAGAATGGGGAAGTTTTTCATTTTTTACTATGGAGAACGTGACTGGATGGAATGTCTTACCTTCTACAGAGAAAGAGATATCGTTGAAAAAGAATTCAAAATAATGAAGAATGATATTCAGTCGCTTCCACTAAACACAAATAAGGACTCAACAACAAGGGGATTCGTATTTGTCTACTTTATAGGACTAATCATTAGAATGAGGCTGCTGAGTATGATGAGGGAGACAAAGATTATCGAGGATTATACAGTAGAAAGTTTACATTTAGAGCTTGAAAAGATAAGAAAGATAGAACTGCAAAATGGAGAAGTAATAGTTACAGAACTCACAAGGAAACAAAAAGAAATCATAGAAAAAATGAATTTATGCGCTTAAAAAGGCGGAAGTTAGGTTCAAAGGAGTCACTGTAAATAATGGGACTCCAATCTACTCTTAAAAAGCTTAAATATAAGAGCTGATCCAAAACTCAAAATCGAGTTTCTGGATCCTGAAAATTGTTCTGAAACTTTTATTACTAGGGAGCGCAGAGGGTCACGAATACCCCGACCTTCAGGTTGGGGATGAAGTGGACCCTCGCCTCTTTTTGATTCCGATCAAAATCTAT
>JADGNM010000118.1 GCA_017883485.1 Methanosarcina sp. | reverse complement strand
ATTTGGAAGAAATATGCAGTAACAGCTCTAAATAAAAGCTAATGTTACAATGTCAAGGTAGTAACAGCTCCAAATAAAAGTTAATTTGACAATGTCAAGCTAAGAAACACATAATAAATTTTTAGTGTCGATCGCTGACTATTTTAAGCCCCGAAAAGTGTACCGAAAGAAAAATGGTAGTCCCTCACCATATAGTTGATGTTTCTCTGTTCAGTTTTAAATGTAACAGACGATTGCATTTTCATTTATCAATGAAAGCTGCTCTAGCCTACCAAAGTGCAAAACAAAGGCTGATAGGCGATGTCTGTTTTCCAGGTAGTAATATCTTCCACGTAATGATGGCCGGCAGATTTTCAAGCATCTTTCTAAATAAGTGTCATTTAAACATCAGTAAGTATTGGAAGAAGAGCCTGTAGTAAGAAAACAGGCGAATCAATCCGCTTCCATGCTTAAGGTTTCCCCTACCGAAAGCATAAGTTCCCCGTAGAGCAGTTTTTCCAGAGTTTCGGCTACATATTTCCTTTGCTGATATTTCTGGAGATCTTCGTGCATCCTGAGGTCGGAATCTACCTGGACTCGCAGGAGAGCAAAATGAAAGGCTTTTTCATTTCTTATATTAGTGGTATAGAAGGTATCCAGCAGGTAAGGGAGTTTAAGTGGATCTTCTATGACTTCACTTAAAAGCAACATCTCTTCGGGTATATCGTGACGATGAGCATAAATGTCCTTCTTTCCTGTTATAAGTTGCAGGTTTTTTTCAGAATGTTTTCTTTCAAGTATAGTAATCTCGCCAACCATGCTTCCACCTCAAAACAAATTAAATTCCATATCTCGGACGAGCTTATTCGTATTCTCGGGCGAGTCGCCTGGAGTGACAGCTGATCCGGATAAGAGGGAAATTAAAGGCTTCAGGCCAGCATTCCCTTTACAATAATGTCAATTGCATCGTCTTCTTCAAGGCCGCTGGCCATGAGGGTTTCGACTTCTTTTTTATCCACACAGCCGATTGCAGCTTCATGGGTTACTTTTGCCAGAGGGTTATCAACACGAACAATGGGAATAGCCTCGGCTTTTGCGTTTCCCTGAATAACTTCCATGCAGTCCACGTGTCCCCTGGCTCTGGGAGCGCGACCCTCGGTAATCCCCCTGAACTCCGACTCCGCATTATCGGTAATGGCTAATCTACTTTTAATTACGCTTCGGGCATTTTCCCCATTAAGGGATATTTTTTCCAGTATTTTTATTTTGTCATTTTTCTTTCCGTATACCTTCGTAACCATCTCACAGATAGAATCTTTTTCGGCATCAACGCTGTAATCAAATTCCAGATAGCCTACCCTGCCTGAAATAAGTGAAAAATTAGTGCAGTAGCTGCCTCCCTCCTCGATTTTTATAAGGGCCTTCGGAATAACCCGGATTCCTCCGTGAGGGCCGTGGAAGTGGGTTTCCGTGTATTTTAGCGAGGCGTTCTTCCCGATAAGTATTCGAGCATCCATTTTATGGATTACGTTTACCGCATTAGGGAAAGTACAGTGGGCTATGAGTTCGACAGCCGAGTCTTCTTCGGCAACGAAATCCATCTTAATTTCCTGGAGTCCGTCTTTCGGGACCAATCCGAAGCAGAGGTGGACAGGAAGCGGAATTTTGTACCCTTTCTTGATGGTCATTTTAATGTCCACTCCATGTTCCGTCTCATGTTTTTCAAGCACGATGCCTTCTGTCCCGTTTGCATTGAGCACTCTATTTCCGCTTACTACAAGGCTTGCAAGTTCATGCTTATGGAGGACTGTAGCATCCCCCCCTGCTGCCGTATAGGCTGAGGATATTTCTGCCATTTCCGCAGATAGCGTTTTTAAAGTAACCTGGCTCATTGTTAGACCACCTTAGGGGGAGATGCCCTGCTGTCACAGGGTATGCACCTGTTTTTAAAGAATTCGCTAATTTCGAGGGGGTCTCCGCTCTTGAGAATAGCCCCTTCGCACATTAAAGATGCTTTATCCGAGCTTGCTGCAATTTCCTCTCTGTGGGTAATTACGAGTACGGAAGACCCGTTTTCCTTGAGAGCCTGGATAAAATTAATGATCTCCTTTAATGAGACAACATCAATTCCGGAATCAGGTTCGTCAAGGATTGCAAGCTTCGGTTTCATTGTAATTATGGAGGCAAGCTCTATACGCTTCCTTTCGCCTCCGCTAAGTGTCTCTCCAACTTCCCTATCCAGGTATTTGTCGGGTTTGAGGTCAACTTTTATCAGGGCTTCTCTTAGCTCTTCTTCCGTAATGCCTCCACGGGCTTTTGCCCCGATTGCCAGAAAATCCCTGACCTTCAGCCCCTCAAAGCGGGCAGGCTCCTGCCAGGCAAGAGTTATACCTCTTCTTGCACGCTCGGTGATCGTTAGCTTTGTAATGTCTTCCCCATTAAAAGTGAGGCTTCCTTCTTCATGTTCATAGCCCTGAAGTCCCATCAGGGTGTATGCAAGTGTACTTTTTCCTGCGCCGTTTGAACCGATGATGCTGTGGATTTCCTGGTCCCCGACTTCAAGGTTAATTCCACGCAGAATTTTTTTCCCATCACGGCTCAATACCAGGTTTTTTAAAGATAGAATCTATGACACCTCTAGTAATTTTAATTCGTACACTGCATCTGATCTTTGCAGCGCTGCAAATCTTCTACGGTATTTACGTTAATTGCTAGCTTTGGATTCTCAAGTATCAGGTTAAAGTCTTCCTGTTCGTTTCTGATCTGAGAACTGTCAAGTATATTGATTCCAACCGGCACGATAAGTTTCCCATCCTTATTGAAAACCGTATCCGGCCTGATTCCGATCCCTTTACAGATATCTATAGGGACATATACCGAGAGTGCCGGTGTTCCTGCTTTCCTGTATTTCTCGATTACAAAATCTATAAGCTCTGAGTTTATCAGGGGAAGATCTGACATAATGATCATTACAGGGCCAATAGTCTGCGCAGTCTCTACCGCATAGATCATATCCCCGACGTAGTTTCCTCCGAAAGTCCTGATTACCCTGACCTCTCCTTTATACCGCTCCTGAAGCATGATTTCGGTCTTAGGTGTTACGGGTGAGACTGCTACAAAGACTCTATCAGTTTCCTTTGAAGCTCTGAGAGTATCTATTACATAACTTATGAGCGGCTTTCCGAGCAGTTCAACACACGGCTTTTCCCCCATTCCAAGCCTTTGTCCGAACCCTCCTGCCATTACAATAGCGTCCATTATAACCTCTTATGTATTCGTTTAATGAAATAATGAAAGTTTCAGGATAACTGCAATGATTATAAGGGCAGTCACCCTGCCGATTTCGTTAGCAGTACCTATTCCGTCGCCATTCAAGCCTCCAAAATGGGCATAGCTTCGGTTAAGAAGCACAAGAGACGAGGTGCAGGCTCCGAGATACGGCAGCAGCCCTATCAACCCGAAAGGCAGAGAACATACAACAGCCCCGAATAAAAATCCTATAAGGAAATTCTTCCAGGTTGCTCCGTTTATAGTCATCGCTCCCAGGCCCGGATAAGCCTGATCTTTCTGGGGAGGTATGGGCTTTCCAAAAGCAGCAATGGTCAGCATAGACTGCTTTGCACTAACCTCTGCAATAAACATTGATAAAAACATCAGTAATGGAAGGTTAGATCCGGCACCCAGACCTTCTTCCTGGACTGACCTTATCGAACCGTACAGGGCGAGTAGCAACAGAATGCAAAAGGACACCCCTCCTGTCCCGAGGTTCGTGTCTTTCAGAGCTCTGAGCTTCTTTTCAAGTGACCCGTGAGCCATAAAACCGTCACCCATATCAGTGACCCCATCTAGATGATTAAAACCCGTAATATAATAGACAAATCCTATGATAAGGGTTGCAAGGATAGGGTCCGGAAATATCATCTGCCCAATGTATGCAACCGCTCCTATGAGAAGTCCGAGTACGGCTCCCACAATAGGGTAAAAATATATCTTTTTCATAAGCTCATCGATCCCTTCCATGCTGATTCCCACAGGGATCGTGGACAGGAAGCCGAAGCCCGATTTAAAAGCAAGTAAGAATGAATTCATGGTTCATCGCCTGTTTTTCAATCTTTTTCCTGGAATTCTGCCATGCCTCTTGAATACACATTCGAGGACACCCCTCCGATAAGGCCCCCTATCACGTCATCCATGAACGGTCCCAGCTTTGCAAGGATGCCTGGCTTTCGTTTGTCAAACCTGACAAACTCAAATGCGCCTTTGGAGCCGCTGATATAGGTTGCAATGCTTGTGCCAAGCACCTCATCTGCAATTATGAAACTCAGGTCTTTTTCATAGGAACTTTTGCTGAGGTTCGGAAGCTTTCCTGCCCTGCCCTCCCTCTCGAGCAAAATCCCGGAGTAAATCAGAAGGCAGAGGTTTGGGTCCGAAAGAGCGTATTTGAGTTCCCGTTTAAATAAAGCTTCTGCTTTTTCCCTTGTCTCAAGCCCGGGATGCGGGACATACATTTCAAGAGCCGTATCTGCAAGGTCCTGGACAGTGATGCCTTCTTCAGCAAGGACATCGAGGATGTCAACGGTCGCTTTTCCATCTGTTTTTTCGGGCTGCCCTTTTTTCAGGTCCCTTTCCTCAATATCGGATAACTTCATAAGATCACTCGGGATTGTCAAAACGGTTGTATTAGCTTTCAAAATATATTATCTCTTATTAGCTTTCGAGCATCATTAACTCTTAAATTGGATTCGATCAAATGTTAAAATCGGGATTATAAAGGATAAAGGTAAATCCCTGCAATCTGGATAACTGCCGCAAAAGTGGCAAGCGAGAATCCTGAAGCAATTGCTATTAATTGGGATACCCTTTTTATATCGTTTATTTCCGTGGGAGGGTATGATGCTCCAAGTACATAAAAATCGGGTTTTTCGAGTTTGACTCCCAAAGCCCCTGCAGTCGCAGCCATTGGATAGCCGGAATTGGGAGATGGAGTTTTCATGCCGTCTTCCAGCACGCTCTTTATAATATTAAGCGGGCTTATTTTCTCCTGTTTTTTCGGAAGCAAAGCCACTACGAGAGCTGCAGCAAGAATAAATATGACGGATATCCTTGCAGGAATCCAGTTCAGTACGTCATCGGATTTCGCTGAGAAATATCCCAGTTCCTTATAAGGTTCGGTTTTATATCCAACCATGGAATCCAGGGTACTTACGGCTTTAAAGATGTATGCAGCGACAAGCCCGAATCCCCCGAAAAGGGCGTAATAGAATATGGGGCTCAGGATGCCGTCTACGTAATTCTCGGATACGGATTCGATAACTGCAGAAGACATCTGGGTCCTGGTCAGTTTGGAAGTATTCCGGCTTACATATATCGGGAGCAGTTCCCTAACTTTCTCAAGTCTGTTTTCTTCAAGATGCCTGTAAATTTCCCTGGCCGGGCTCAGCAAGCAGTTAATAGCAAAGGTCGCTTTCAGGAAATAAGCTTCAATTAGGAGTCCAAGGACCTTTGGAATGCCAGGAAGCGCTGTAATGTAGAGAACGGAATAACCCAGCAAAGCTGCAAAAAAAACACAGCAGAGAGCCATTAAAAATCCGTATAACTTCCGGTGGGTTTTTGGGGCTGCATTTTTCAAAAAGGTGATTAATTTTCCTATCCAGACGACAGGATGCACGGCAGCCGGAGGCTCCCCGAAAATTACGTCTATGGCTGCTGCAAGCAGGAGCACCAGAGCAAGATGCCGGCCGGCCGGCATAATCCTAATGTCCGGTACAATCATAACGTGGGCTCCATCACTTTTTTCCAGGCTACCTTCACAAGTTCGTCAGTGTCACCTTCCTGCATAAGGCAGTCTAGGATTTTCCGGGCAATTTCCTTTTTATGGACACTATGGCAGTCAACGCAGCTCCATACCTTGCCGCCTCTTGAGCTCTGGATCCATTTACCGCCTGTTTTTTCGTTTTCACAGGGATAGAACGGGCAGAAGCAGAAGGTACAGTTCTGGCCTTCAAAATGACAGGGATAGTATTCGCAGGTCTTCCTGCCTCCTATGCCCTCTTCAGATGCCTTTTCGATCACGTGCTGCAGTTCACTTTTTGCCTGCTCTTTGCCCCACTCGGTAATAATATCCCCGATTGCAGCAATGAGCCTGTCGTTTTCCTCTGCAGTCCTGACTGTAACTCTAATATAGTCTTTCCCAATGCCGCGGAAAGAGGCACAGTCCCGAACAAGGATTCCGCGGGCTGCCAGCCGAGCGCTTAATTCACTTGAGTCAAGCATGAATTTGCTGATATTGACAAAAATAAAGTTTACATTCACTTCCCCTGCTTTAAATCCCCTTATTTTATCGAGTTTCGCTTTGAACTTTTCTCCTTCTTCCCTGATTACAGTCCTTGCCTTTTTCAAATATGGGCTGTCCATTCCGCCTTCAATGTTAAGAAGTGCAGTTCCTGTAGCATTTGCTATAACTCCGAGATTCCAGGAGAGCCTGGCTGTATTCAGGATCTCAGCCGTTTCAGGGGAAGCTATCCCGAAGCCCATCCTGATTCCTGGCATCGCGAAAGCTTTTGTAAGGGAGCGCATGACAAAAAAGTAGTTGTTGTTTGCTGGGAGATCGGCAACGCTCTGTGCAGGATCAGAGAGTTCAATAAATGCTTCATCCACAAAAAGAAGAGTTTTATGCTTTTTGCAGCGCTCTGCAAGAGTTATGATTTCTCCTCTTGTACGGAGCTTGCCTGTAGGGTTGTTAGGATTGCAAATAAAAAGGATTTTTGCCTTTTCCAGAGTTTCGTCCGGAAGTGTTTCTACCTCCTCCTGCCCGGGATATTCGAGTTTTGCTCCCATTATCCGGCACTGCATCTCATATTCTCCGAAGGTAGGCGACGGAAGAAGGACCGTATCCCCCTTTTCAACCACACATTCGACCACAAGCCGGATGATTTCGGTTGAACCGTTCCCTGGAATAATATTTTGCGGAGCTGCTCCGAGCCCTACAAACCTTGCAGCGGTCTCCCGAAACTCCAGGTACCTGTTGTCAGGGTATTCCGAAAGTTTTTTCATACTCCTTTTTAGTATACCATCAAAGTCTAATCCGCTTTCGGGATACTCAAAAGGACTTCCCAGAGGATTGAAGTTAGCACTGAAATCAAGGATTTCGCTTTCAGGAATTCCGTAAGTCTCAGATGTTTCCTGAATTAGCCCTCCATGCCTGCAGGGCTTTAAGGCTAGCAGGTGTTCCTTCAAAGGTACACTTCTTTTTTCTGACACGATAATCGGAAATATTAGTGTAAATCATGTATATTAAGTTGCTTATTATATTATTCAGTCCTAACTTGCCTTTATTTGCTTTATGATTGTTTGATTGCGAAAACTCTTGCTTTCGGAATCCATTAAACTTTATTTTACAAAATCAAATTGCGGGCGGCCACCCCAACCTAAAGGATGGGGTATGCAAGGGCCGCCCGCCGTTATCTTGGAATTGTTTAGTGTTCTATGACAAGAC
>JADGNM010000117.1 GCA_017883485.1 Methanosarcina sp. | reverse complement strand
AACAAAAATTCGAAGGTTAATTGGCAATTCACAACAGATGATGCCAGGATAAAATTATCACGTCTTTATCCGACACTTGAGGATTGACTCGACACTAGCTCTGCATTCACCCACCCATCAGCATAAATTTTCACAGGTGTTCGGAGGTGAACTTTGTCTGTCATACTTTTTCCACTTTATAATTTCTTTGTTCGAAACTCTAAAACAGTTATCTGAAGACTATCTATTGTCCTGTTCATTTCTTTCATTTCTGATGGGGTAGGTTAAGAAAACTTGATAGAACCTCAAATAAAAATATTGTTTACCCAACGTTCAAAACGCTGTCTGAATTTTCCATCAACGATGTCAACAAGGTCTGTGTTGCTGATCGGTTTTACGAGATAACCATCAGCGCCGTGATTGATGGAATCAATGGAAGAATCAAGATGTGGATGCCCTGTTATCATGATGATGATTACATCGAGATTTGTTGTTCTTATCTTCTCCAGAAGCTCTATACCCGTCATGTCCGGGAGTCCAATGTCAAGCAAGATTAGGTCGTAATTTAATGTTTGGATCTTTGCAAGTGCATCTTTTCCTGTTCTGGCAGTGGTCACAAAATATCCGTGGGATTCGAGAACTCTGGAAATAAGGGAACTAATAATTGCGTCGTCCTCTACAATCAGGATCTTTTCTGCATGTACCATATAAAAATTATTACTCACTCATTATTATAAATAAGTTTTGTATCTTATTGATCTCCTGTTGATAATAAATATATGGTACTATATTGCACTCTATCCGAGCAAAGATAGTTTTACTGTCCAGTTGATACTGAACGGAAATCAGGTGGAATTTGCGTTAAGTTTTGATGTATATACTTTAGCAACTCTATCAGAAACAGAAAAACTTTTTTTATAGATATTGCTCCGGTTTGAAGACTCTTAAAGTTTTCCAGTCAAATTTGTCCGGAGGGCAGGCCTTCAGGCATCTCTGGCAGTGTGCACCTTCACAAAGGTCAGTTGCTATTATAATGGCCCGGTTTTCCTCGTTAATTGTTATTGCGTCATTGGGGCAGACTCTTATACATTTCTTGCACTCGGGGCAGTCGACAACCATGGTCATATACGTCCTGGTCCTTTCCAGTATGTGCAGCCCTTCTTCTCCAGGTATGGGGATATCTTTTTTTACACGTTTTTCAATAACAGGGTTATCAATAGGGTCGCCAAGACCAGGAAGCCTTTTCTTCTTGAGATATTTTTGAAACATCTTGAAGGGCATACCTTCTTCCCAATAAGCGATTTAGAGGATGTATGCATCCCGGAACTGGGGAGTAGTTGCAAGCATTAGGTGCGTGTCTGACATCTGGCTCGCAATGTCCTGGAGTTTCCAGAGTTTCTCTTCCGAAAGCAGGATTTCACGGGCAACTTCAAGTGAAGTGTTCCCAAGCTGGCAGATTTTTCCTGTGGAGTACGGGACAAGACCGATTTTCTGGGCTTTTGCAGCGTCCATGTAGGTACCTGCAGCTCCTGCCATGTAGGCAGTGACGATATCTGTCAATTCGATACCTGCAACTGCACAGAGCGTAATATGCCCTGCACGGATAGCTCCTATAGCTTTTCCGGCTTCTTTTAGATCCCTTTCAGAAAAATCTATTCCGTTCTGGAGATGGATCAGTCCGTCCGGAGTTTTAATTCTGGGAATCTCCACAAAGCCGTATTTGATTGTTTTCTCTACGAGGGCTATGACTCCTGTACCTGTAATTCCTTTAGCTTCGATATTCCCTTTTTCAAGAGTTTCTCCGGTTGCCGGATCGACGAGATCCCCGGAGACGGCTTCCATTTTTTCATTCAACACGTAATTCCTTAATGCGCCGTCCTCAAATTCAAAGTCCGAGATAGTGTAAGGGGACGCAAGGCTCCCGTGTTTTATCTGCTGTCCTTCAAGGGCAGGTCCCGTAGCTGCACAACCCGTGTAAATGAGGTCATTTACTTTCAGAGAAATTGTCCCGTAGTCCGTCGCAATTGATATTTCATCGTTGTCAAGCATTCCCGATTTTATTATCAGGGCAAGTGCATCGGCACCAACTTCATGTTTTATTGCAGGAGGGATTACGACTTCACAATTAAACTCATCAAGCCCTTTAATTTCGCTGCTGCTTATTATTTTTGCGTTCCTATCCTGTTCCTTTATATCGTATTTCTTTTTCTTTCGTTCCCCTGCGTAGGCAAGGTCTTCAATGCTGATCCCCTGGAAGAGGGAAAGGTGAATAGGGTTCCCGCAGAGGGAAATTCTCTCAAGTTCCTCAATTTCCAGATCAAGAGCCTGAATAAGGTTTTTTACTGCATTTATGGAAAGCCCGTGTGTAAGGTCCTGCCCGTAGCAAATTGCGAAGTCTACATGGTTCATCACATTTGCTCCGGGGATAGGATTCCTTAAAGTTATTGCTGTTCTCAGGATTTCTTCAGTATCCAGGTTAATTTTCTGTGCTCGATAACCGCTTGTTCCCAGGTCAATTGCAACTCCGTATCTCATATTAACTCCCCCATTTTTCTTATTTATGAGTATTCTATATTTTTAATATTTACCAGGACGTTCGAAATGGATGTTAAATAAAGTGAGATGAAGAGAATTATTAAATTTATCGATTTTAGTCTAACTTTTAATCAAACATATCGAACAATAAAAATTTTTTAAAAAAACAATAAATGTCTTCAGACCACTGTAATATAATATGTTATTCAGAAAAAGCGCAATAGAGCTTATACGCTCTATTAACAGCTCAATTGCCGGTTATTTACTACAATTGGAGTCGCCTTATTATTCTACGGGCTTTCTCGTACTCCTCATTCTTGCTGCAGCGGTTTGAAAACTTCAAGGTTGTCCCAGCTGAATTTATCCGGAGGGCAGGCCCTTGCGCACTTCTGGCAGTGAACACCTTCACAGAGATCAGTACTTATCATAACTCTGCCTTCGTCGTCAATTGAAATTGCTTCATTTGGACATACTTTTAAGCATTTCTTGCATTCTGGGCAGTCGACGACCATGGTCATATATGTCCCGACTCTTTCAAGTATATGCAGCCCTTCTTCTCCAAGTATCGGAATATCTTTCTTTACACGTTTCTCGACAACAGGATTCGCTATAGGCTCACCAATGTGCGGGAGTCCTTTCTTCTTGAGGTATTTTTGGAACATTTTGAAGGGCATGCCCTCTTCCCAATATGCAAGTTCAAGAATGTACACATCCCGGAACTGCGGGGAAGTTGCGAACATTATATGTGTGCCTATTATCTTGTTTGCGATATCCTGAAGTTCCCAGAGTCTTTCTTCCGAAAGCAGGACTTCACGAGCTAACGCAAGTGAAGTATTCCCAAGCTGGCAAATTCTTCCTGTGGAATACGGGATCAAGCCGATTTTCTGGGCTTTTGCAGCGTCCATGTAGGTGCCCGCAGCTCCTGCCATGTAAGCGGCATCGATGTCTGTCAATTCGATACCGGCAGCTGCGCAGAGTGTGATATGCCCTGCACGAATGGCCCCTATAGCTTTTCCGGCTTCTGTAAGATCTTTTTCAGAGAATTCTATTCTGTTTTGTAGGTGGATATGTCCGTCCAGAGTCTTGATTTTAGGAAGCACTACAATGCCGTTCTTGATTGATTCTTCTATGAGAGCTATAACTCCTGTACCTGTAATTGCTCTGGCTTCTATGATACCTTTTTTAAGGACATTTCCGGTTGCCGGATCCACAAGGTCTCCGAGGGAAGGTTCCATCTCTTCATTCAATATGTAATTTCTTAATGCACCGTCCTCAAATTCGAAGTCCGAGATAGTGTAAGGGGATGCAAGGCTTCCGTGTTTTATTTGCTGCCCTTCAAGTGCAGGGCCGGCAGCTGCAGAACCCGTATAAATAACGTCTTTTACTTTCAGGGCCATCTCTGCATTTGTCCCGTAGTCCGTTGCAATTGAAATTTCGTCTTTTTCAAGCATTCCAGATTTTACTATCAGGGCAAGGGCATCGGCTCCAACTTCATGTCTTACCGAGGGGGGAACTACAACCTCACAATTGAATTCTTCAAGCCCCGGAATTTCGCTGCTATGTACAATTCTCGCGTCCCTGTTCTGTTCCTGTATATTGTATTTCTTTTTCTTTCGTTCTCCTGCGTAGGCAAGGTCTTCAATACTGATTCCCTGGAAAATGGACAGCTGGATAGGATTTCCACAAATTGAGATTCGCTTAAGTTCTTCGTTTTTAATATCTAGCGCTCGAAGCAGGTTCTTTACCGCACTTATGGAAAGCCCGTGAACAAGATCCTGCCCGTAGTGAATTGCGAAGTCCATGTGATCCATCACATTCGCTCCGGGAAGAGGGTTCCTTAAAGTCATTACCGTTCTTCGGATTTCTTTTGTGTCAAGGTCAATCTTCTGAGCCCGATACCCGCTTGTTCCCAGGTCAAATGCAACTCCATATCTCATACAAAACTCCCATATTTTTATTCTGCAGGGTGTGTAAATATACATTAAGTCATTTGAGATTTTTATATATGTATCGTTTTGAAAACCAACGTATAAATAGATAAATTGCTCCATTCTCCTATATATGCTTAAAACCGGATGAATATCTGTACTAATCATTTTTAGTCTTTCAAAGATAAATATTTAAGTTTTTATAGAAATATCCCTCCGGTAAACCTTATCAAAAAGATGTTTTCTTCCTTTTTCTCTTCAGGCAGCTTGAACTTTTAGAATGCCTTCGCTTAAAATGCATATCGGGAGGGGTACGAATTGGAAGTTTTTATATACTACAAGTGTATTTGTATAGCTGATGAGCTAGTCCGGGTAGCCCGGCGTTACCTGTAACCCGAAATCGCCGATATGCGGGGGACGAAGCCAAAGGAAGATGCATTAAAGAGATTTCAGCCTGGAACCTCAACTGAGAAGCTCCGTCCTGCTTGGATGGTGCAGGTATGAAGATCTGCTGGAGAACAGATTTTCATACCCTAACTGCGGAAACCGATCGAGGCCCGGAAGGGAGCAGACTCACCGTGGGCAACTGTCGCTTGCGGGGCTGCGGGGTGGAGAAGAGGTTCCAGTCTCCTGGGATTTCCAAGATGCAGCGACCTGAGGCGTGCTCATCGCCTTAACAATTTTAGAGAACTTAATTTAAAATATAATTAATCTTTTGAGTATATCCAATTGTTCGATATTACAATTGTGTGACATTACTTGGATATGAATTCCGGAAAAGATTAAATACCTGAAATGCGTTTTAGGGGGCACGCTTCTTAATATCCTTTGTGACGAGATAGCCAAGCCCGGTATGGCGTGGGATTGCTAATCCCATGATGCCCTGCATCCCGGGGGTTCGAGTCCCCCTCTCGTCGTTCTTCTTTTTAAGAGGATTTTTTAAGAGGATTTTGTTCTGGATCTTATCCAAATTCTAAGTTATGCCTTAAAGCATTCTGTGCGTGATTTTAATGAAGATTTATTCTATACTTCATATGTGATCTTCATATGTGATATAACGTCTGGACGTGAAGATAACTGGTCAGATTACCTTATTAATCGCGTTAACTGATAAGTAATCCTAATTTATACTACTTAGGTTCCGGTCTTAAAAGTGAAAGATTTAGATAAATGAACGCTGAAAGTGCTTACAAAGCCTATTGAGGGATATTAATGAAGAGCCCATTAAAAACAATAAGGGAAACAAGACCACTCATACATCATATCACTAACTGGGTTACTATTTACGACTGTGCAAATATGACAAGAGCATTTGGTGCGCTTCCTGTAATGGCACATGCCCCTGAGGAATGTGCGGATATGACAGGCATTTCATCTGCTCTTGTACTTAACATAGGAACTTTGACATCCGGAATCATTAATTCCATGATTCTCTCAGCTGCTGCTGCAAACAAAAAGAAAATACCTGTAATACTCGATGCAGTCGGTGTTGGCGCTACTAAGTTTCGGGATGATATGGCTGCAAAAATTATAAACTCCGTTCATGTTGACATAATCAAAGGTAATTATTCCGAAATTGCAAAACTTGCAGGCGAAAACGCTGAGACAAAAGGGGTTGAAGCAACTTCGATTAATGCTGATCCTGAGAAAGTTGCAAAAGAATTTGCAAAATCAAAATCCTCTGTCGTCGTTATGACAGGAAAAGAAGATATAATAAGTGATGGAAAAAAGACATATATCATAAAGAACGGTCACGAGCAAATGGGATCAATTGTCGGAACCGGATGCATGGCTGCATCAGTAATCGGCTTATTTGCTTCGGTGAATTCGGACTATTGCGACGCATCCAAAGATGCTTTATGTTACTTTGGAGTTGCAGGAGAACTTGCAGCTGCAAAATCAAATGGGCCTGGAAGTTTTAAGGTTAATCTGTATGATGAAGTCTTTAATCTGTCAGATGAGAAAGCAGAGAGTTTGATGAATTTTGAAGAGAGACAAATCCTGGCAAAAAGAATTCAAGTGAAGAAAAAAGGATAATAAATAAAAAGGAAAATGAAAGGAAAAGATAGTTTTTAAATACGCCGCTGGGTGGATCTAAATAGCATGAGCCGGAGAAATTTAAACCCGAAAAATTTAAACCAGAAGAATCCAAACCAGAAGAACCTCCTTTTAAAAGAGATCGACTTTTATCTTGTGACAGATTCCGGGCTATCAAAGAAAGGGACTTTATCCGATGTGAAGGAAGCAGTTGAGGCAGGCTGCAAGATTGTCCAGTACAGGGAGAAAGACAGGGGCACAAAAGAAATGATCAGCGAAGCAGCCGAAATCAAGAGAATCTGCAGTGATAAAGCAATATTTCTGGTGAATGACAGAGTCGACGTTGCTTTAGCTGTTGATGCGGATGGGGTCCACATAGGCCAGGATGATATGCCAATTGGAATTGCAAGAAAACTTCTAGGCGAAAATAAAATAATTGGCCTCACTGTTCACAACATCGACGAAGCAATAGAGGCAGAAAAAAAAGGAGCTGATTACGTCGGCCTGAGTCCCATATTTGACACTGAAACCAAAAAAGAAGCAGGAGGCGGAATTGGCCCGTATAAAATCAAAGAAGTCAAAAATGCAATAAGAATCCCTGTAGTTGCTATTGGCGGAATAAACAAAGAGAACTGTGAGAGCGTTGCTCAGAATGGCGCTGACAGCCTGGTTGCAATTTCTGCAGTAATATGCAGCGATGATGTAAAAAGTGAAATTAAAAGTTTTATTGATATTATTCGGAGAATAAAATTCGGAGAATAAAATTCGGAGAATAAAAACAATTAGTCAGTATAGAGTCTCTTTTAAGCCTTTCTTTAGTTTTTAGATTCAAATTTTTTTTCGTCTGACTCGTCAGGTTCCACTGCCTTATTATCTGACTCAATAGGTTTCACGATCTTATTATCTGACCCACCCGGACCACAATTGCTATTGAAATTTGTAACTATTCAGCCTCCCCAAAACCAGTTGGCTAATATCGATTTTGACGTAATAGGTACGTCTGATTACCAACTGATGGAAAAATGAAAAACACGAT
>JADGNM010000116.1 GCA_017883485.1 Methanosarcina sp. | reverse complement strand
TTATATGGATATTATCCTTAGAGATATATATTATTTACGAAAATTAAATTTCGAGACCCGTCAATTGCATGTGTTTTCGGTTAGAACGGGAATTGCTGATTGTTTGACATTAAACTTTACATTGATAAAATAATAACCGAAAGAAATCAAGTAGGTAGGCCCTCCAAAAATAAAGAACAGTCTGTATTTATTGAAAAATTTCCAGTAAAGTTGAACAATTTAACTGAAAATGAGGACCGGTTGAAAGAGTACAAAGATAATTCGGAATCTTTTGTTCTGATAACCAACATTCAAGAAAGTGAGAAGAGTAACAAGGAGATACTTCAGGATTACAAAAAACAGAAAGTAATCGAAACCAACTTTGAAGAATTGAAAAAACCTTTGATGATATCCACCATTTTTCTGAAAAAACCGGAACGCATTGAAGCATTGATGATGCTACTTCATATTTCATTGCTTATCAGGGTATTAATGCGAGTTATTGCCAGAATAAATCTAAATAAAGAAAAAGAGCCACACCATATTGATTTTTCCGGAAGACCACTGGTGAATCCGACAGCAGACACATTGTTAAGATTATTTGCTCTTCACAGTGTTGTCACAGTAGGAAATGAGTATACAGTTTATTCAAAATCTGGAAAAGTAGACAATCTGCATAAACTGTTAGTTCTATTAGGTTTGCATTCAGAACCTGGATGATTACGCAAATTGTAAACTGAGATAGAACTTGATAATTTAGATTATGTAGCTTATGCTATAGCTTTTTGGTTGAAACTGTAGCAAAAAGAAGTGAGTTTTTAACTATTTCAGTACTTCACTAACTGGATCGGAAAATCATCGAGCTTCATTCCGATTTCAAAATACTGTTCTGTTAAATGTTTGAAATCGTAATGGGGATAGATGATTTTCTGATCCAGTTAGTGAAGTACTGTATTTGTAAAAATAATCGCCACCTAAAAGGGCAAGAATTACCAAATCAACGAAATTCAATGAAAAAATTAGAGGGGGGGTCGGAATGTAAATTATATTGAGCTTTATATGTTGTGTTTTGCTCTCAACTGCTCTCTTTGAGTCCTCCCATGCTGACGTCAGACTCTGGTCTGCAAAATATCCGATAAATTGGCGTACCGGTCTGCGTAAGTTCTCAACTTCATAGATGTCAATCAAGGTCTGTTCCGGTTGAAGGCGAGCATAAGTATTCCCGAATCTCACCTTCAACGGTAATTGCGCATCACCACGCTTTATTGCAACTAAAGCTTATCTGCATTTATAGCAATTGGGGTTTGATGCCCCATAAATCCTCCTTTCAGGTGCTAAATATCCTCAGTTTCTGGCGGCATAACAGTTTGTAACCTGACCGCATCTCGCCAGCGCAGCCAGAGGACAAACAATCCGATAATACCGATTACGCCCTCGGCGATGAATACACCTAACCCCGGGCCAGAGACGTAAGTAACGACTAGAGTTAACCCGTCCCACATTGCATGCAGGATGGAAACGAGCAGGTAAGCGCCAATCACCTTCAGGTCAATGCGGAAGTGGCCACCCCTGCTTTCACGGAATAGCACGCTAGCTAAAATTGCCGTCCAGGTTCCGTGCCCCAGCGGGGAAAACAGACCGCGGATCAAGGTCACTCCCACTGTTGTCGAAATGCTCCCCTGGCTCTCCAGAAAGGCGGTAAAGGCGTAACCAGTGCTTTCCAGAGCCGCAAACCCCATCCCCACAGCCGCACCCAAGATCAAACCGGTCATTTCCGAGTCATGCCGCCTGTGGCGTGCAATTACCAGTACCCCCAGAATTTTGGCGAATTCTTCAATGAACCCTACTTTTAGAATCGCGCCAAGATCCAGCTGGCTGATAAAAAACGGCTCCAGAAGAGAAGCAGCAATGACACCCACGAGCCCGCCATATAGGAAAGCCAGGGAGACAGTCGGCATTGTCAGGCGGCTTAGGTGCCTGCGCTCATATAAGAACGCCACAAAGGTGACAGGTACCATAAAGTTGCCGACCATCACCAGGGTGGGGATCAGGTTAGAATTGTCCGTAAGCAAATAGGCCACCAGTAAGAGTACATAGAAAACTGCTGCGGTGGATAAAACTTTTATCCAGGCATTCTGCCGGACCAGCGGTACAGGCGGCTGGATTTTCATATCGCTGTCCATAATTTATTTCTTCCTCTCGCTGTCCATAATTTCTTTCTTATGTGATCCTTTTCTCACGACCATCTTCCTGGCGGGAGCCACCTGCGTCCATTCGGGAGTTCAACACGCTCCATGCCATCAACCAGCATCCAAGCATGACCAGCAGCCCGTGACCTATTCGGACTGGCTGAGGAGTATAGAATTGCGGGATGAAGAGTGTGAAGCCGATAGCCAGAGGAATGCCGCTCCACCTGGTCAGGATGCCCGACTTCCAAATTGCAATTCCAAACAGGATAGTACCGACAGCAATAGCAAGAAGGCCGAACCCGAAGAACCAGATGCCTTCCTCAAATCGGATCGAATTTGTGAGAGTTACAAGCAGGTCAACGTTATTCTGTCTAACAGCTTCCTGACCCACGGCGTGTAATGCGAATGTCTCGGCTCCGTAATAGGGCAAAGTGAAGCCGACGCCAATCCAGGTCACAATAAGTGCCGTGATGCCCAGACTTCCAGCCGTCGTTTCGCGCAGCTGGCTGTACAGCCCGAGCAGCCCCAGTGTGAGCAGGATGAACCCGACCATGGCCAGCGAGTGTGCGAGAAGCCAGGAGGAGGCAGCGAATGCTTCAGCGCCCCGCAAGCTTGATTCGTCAGAGAACGGCCGGATCGCAGGATATAGAACAAAGCAGATGCCTGCAATTGCTAACGAAAGTGCTGTCATGCGTGTCCACAGTGTACTTATGTATGCCGTAAGTTTACCTCCGGATTAGTGTGAATAACTGCGCGGTAGAGATCACGGATATTGTACCAGAACGCCGTTTAGATAGGATTTCCTTCCCCACACTATCAGTATACACGGCCCAGTTCCCCCGAAGTTCGCGACCTGTTCGAGACGGGCCTGGACAGGACCAGCGCCCAGGGCGGCGATGCAGCAACCAGATGGGTCCAGGATGTGGATCGGTAGTTGCCTGCACATCTCAGGTGATAAACCCTTGAACAAAGCTCGGGCGAGATGCCCGGCAGGGCATCAACTCGTGTCAATTATGAGCACCCAACATCATTTCCTCACGTTAAAGATAATGTCCATTAATGGGCTTAAACTTACCCCAAATGACCATATCCGGTAAGCCTTATGAAATTGCAAGGAAAAATAATTCAGCACAATGAAGTGAAGCCGAGTCCCTTTTTCCTGAAGAAAATTACTCAATATACACAGCTGCGTAACAGGTCAAAGACCAGAATTCGCTGTTTTTTCTAATGACTGTTTCAAAGGCAATTCCTGATTTGCTGCGTTCACCGCATATTTTTATCTTTAAAGCACGTTTTTACATATAACCCGGAGGTTTGCCATGAAACTTATTGCACTTTCCGATACTCATCTGAAAACCGGAGAAATTCCTGCTCAACTTCAAGCACTAATTGAGGAATACGATATAGTTGTCCATGCGGGAGATTTCAGTACTGTAGACGCCTATGAGGCCTTTAATACCGGCGGGAAACTTAAAGCCGTTTTCGGAAATGATGACGTTCATGAACTTAAAAAACTTCTTCCCGAGAGGCTGAAATTCGAAGTCGAAGGAGTGAAAATCGGAATGGTGCATGAAGGAGGACTTTCGATAACCGATATGACAGCCCAGGGTTATCTAGCAAAAGAGATGGAGGTAGACATCCTGATCTTCGGGCACCTGCACCGTCCTTTAATTGAGAAGACTAATGTTATGCTTATCTGTCCGGGCTCTCCAACTAAACCCAGAATGTCAAATCCCAGTGTCGTGGAACTCGTTATTGAAAAAGGAACTGTTAACGGCAGGATACTTACCCTTGAAGGAGATACCTGCAACTATCTAAAATTTAAGGATTCCCTTAAAAAACAAAAACAGGAAGAAGACATGAATTTAAAGAAGGACTGAACTCGGCACAATATCTCAATTACCTGAATCCTTGCACATGCCTGGCTAATGAGAATAAGGAATTTTATTTCTCACAATCGTCAGGCAGAAAGCCTCCTTGCTTTTGCCGGAATTAACGCTTATGGAGACTCCGAAGGTAATCGCAGAATCCAGAAGCTCCGATGCTTTAGCAGAGGAGTGGTTCACATTGTCTCCAGTTTGAACATTACACCTGTACCCTGAAGGCTCAGATATACCTTGTCCCCAAACTCGAGAACCTTATCGACACTGACATTGCTGTTCCAGTTATATACGAAATCATAGCTGCCCTGCATGGGCTCGAAACCCAAAGACATCAATCTTCGGTTAATCTCGGACGGGCGAGCCCCTTCACTGCTGAACCAGACTAGAAGATAGGTTTTCACAGGATCATCTCTCATCTCAATCTACTAATTACTTCTCATAAATCCTATTTAGACATATATTACTTATGATATACCATGTCTCGTTTACCTATCTATATTTTGCCTCCTCTTATTCGGGTCAGCAAGAAAAATTATTTGCCAGAGCATTAGAAAAGTCCAAAAAATTAAATCATCCAGATATATGGAAAAGAAAGAAGGAGCGGAAAAGAGAAAAGAAGAAATAGGAGAAAAAAATTCCAGAGAATTGAAAAGAAAATATTGCAAGATTGGAAATAGAGGGGTAAAATACCCCTGATTTCAGTATACACACAATTTTTATTCCCTTTCTTTGAAGGACTCAAGAACCTTCTTAACCATCGCACGGTAGGAATCCGTGTCGGTAGAGTAGTGTTCTTTCGCAAGTTTCGAATTAGGGTCTTTCTCTGCCTCAACTGCCCTTATTCTGTCAAGGGTCTGCTTTGCAATATCCATTACCCAGAGGTCCCGGGTAGCTTCGTCCACCTCTTCGATGGATTCCGGGCGGATGGAGGTCAGGACATTCCCGTCATCTGTGGTATAGGTGCTGGTCTTGCCTACAACTGCTACAAAAGCTGGCAGTTCGCTGCAAGAAAGGAACTGAGCCGCTTCGGGCTGGTACTGTCCGGCGTAGATCAGGAAGGAACCTGTCGGGTCTGACACCCTGCCTCTCCAGTATTCAGAGTCCGTGCCGATATCTTCCTTTTCGATAAGTGTGCCTACCAGGAAGATACGGTTTACTTTAGCGCCTGTAGGGGTCAGGACATACTGAGGAGCATACTGGTCACTTTCGTCCCTTGATGCCAGGTTCGAATCTCTCAGTTCCTGAGCAAAGATTCTGCGAGCCACTTCCCTGTAAAAGCCTGCCGCCATTTATTCCACCTCCGGTTCGGTAAGCACTCCCGGTTCAGAAAGCATTTCCTCAAGAAGCCCTATGTCCAGAGAGGTCATTGGAGTGATCGAATCCGCAAGAATGTAGCGGTCAAGCTTATGCCCGCTGGCAGTATAGTATCTGCCTACCAGTTCATGTTTTAATTTATCCAGTACAACTCCGGGATCAAGAGCATCTGCAGCCATTGCAATTGCACTATCAAGTGAAAGCCCGACGAGCGCTTCGGTAAGTTCCCGGTTAATAAGAACATCCTGAGTGGAAGTTCCCGAATCCAGAACAGCTTTTATCCTCAGGTCATATTCTCCTTTTACTTTCCCATGCTCCGGGCATGCCCCCTTAACCAGGGCTCTCTTACATTGAGGACAGCGTTTTATAAGGCCTGAGCCTGTTTGGATGTCTACCATTGCTCCGGAATATGTGGAAATGGATGCCCCGACTTTAATATCTTCATCAAGTTCTTCTATGAAGCTTGACCTGTTAAGCGTGACTGCGAACCTGCCGTTCCACTCATCGACCACTACATTTTTCAAACTGTAGCTTTTGCCTTCTTCCATATCCGGAAGTTCGGAGCTAGCCCAGTTAGTGAATTTAATTACTCCGGTCTCATCCCCGATAAGTCCCGTCTGTTCGATTGATTCATGCTGGTTCTCCCAGAGCTGGATAATCTTACCCCGGATTGTAGCCCACTGATTGCTCTCCTTAAGGTCGGCAATATTTCTGAGTTCGGACTCCCTTGCGGCCGGTGTGAAATCGCCTCCAGCGACCTCCACTCCTTCGGCGAGCTTTTCCATGGAGCTGGTCCTGTTGAGCTTGACCGAAAACCTGCCGTTGTATTCGTCTATAACTATGTTTCTGAGAAGGTAGCTCTCTCCCTGTTTGAGGTCCGGCAATCCGGTGCTTTGCCATTTTGTGAATTTTATGATCCCTGTCTCATCTCCCAGAAGCCCTACCTGAGATATGGACTCGTGGGTATTCTCCCAGAGTTGGATAACCTTCACCTTAAGGTTTGCCCACTGCCCTTTTTCCGAAATATCTGCAATCTTGGTAAGTTGGGGTTCAGCCTGCCGTGCGTAAAATTCATTTTTAGGAATAGAATATTTCTTCAAAAAGTAATTGGTCACGCTGCGCTGGGCTTCGTTGGTTGGGACCTTGAATTTCGTAATCAGTTCGTCGAGTCTGCTTTCGATGTCTATCAAAGGTACATCGATGCCAAGTTTTAAAAACCGGTCTCTAATAGATTCTGCCGTTTGTTTCATAATTTTACCTCAAGCCTCTTGTTTATTTTTATTTTTATAGAGAGACGTGTTAAGGTACTACGCCACAGGATATAAAGCTAAGGAAAGCGGAGTGAAAGTATTTGATTTAAGGCAGCAGTAAATCTCCGGAAAGCCTGTCCAAAGATTTTCTGGAAAGCCGGTCTTGAGGATTTAAAGCTCTAATGAGAATCTGCCTCTGAACTTCATTTTTTTCTCAGGAAATATTTACTTTTATTAAGACGTTTTGAAATTTCCCGATTATGATATAATCCGTTTCCTGCTTGATTCCTATCAAATTTATTTCAACATATCTTTGTAAAATTTTTTACATAGATATATTCTCAGTTGTACTTAAACTTATTTGTGGCTGTCCGAACCGCCCAACTGATAAACCACCTACTTCCTTGAGGTCGCTAATAAAAGGAGGACATCCGACGATTTTGAAAATTTTTTGATATCAAGTCCTTTCAAAAATTAGAGACCAGGATAGACTGCAATCAATTGTACTTAGCCAGAAGTTTTTCCACCCTGCCCACATCGCTTTTCGCAACGGTGATAATCTGAAAAAAGTCATTAATAGCATCCGATTTCTCCCCAAGATCAAAGTTAATACCGGCATTTTTTAGATCGTTCATTACAGCTTGCAAAATATAGCCCATTACGATGAACTCTGCCTTTTCGTTTGTGCTATTAGTTGTCATTATTATACACACCTGATATTTCCATGCAGAATTTAAACTGACCTGTTAGGCCTCACAATGCACTACCAACAAGCACGACCTAGCACCTGAAAGCTCTTCCAGTTTATTTTTCTTTCCAGGAATTAATAAGTTCCGCAATAAACGAATTTTCTTAGGGATAGGATCACAAAAATTAAATCAATAAATCTCCTGCTTAATAAAGGGGTCGTCAATTTGTATTTGATTGGAGTTATATAATATGACAAGTATATATTGGTACATGGGTAAAAGGGGACCAAAATCAAAGTTTACTGATGTTGCT
>JADGNM010000115.1 GCA_017883485.1 Methanosarcina sp. | reverse complement strand
AACATGGAAATTGTCTTTGATGATAATTTGGGGAAATGGAATTATAAAGTAATTCCCACAGTAAAATCATGAAGTTATTTTTTAGTTATTCCTTAGTGAAATAAAATAAAGATTACTTATTTTTCTAAAAATGAATCCGTTTAAGTCTTCTTTCCATAAGATCTAAAAGGTATTCTGTCGATCTGCGGAGGTAATTTATTTTCTGTTAAGAAGAATTTTAAAGCATTTAACCTTTTCAAAAATCCTCTCCATTAAAATGGGCTTTCCTCCATCCTCCGATCATACCCAGGCCTGGTATGTAAACCTTAGTATTCAGTTTCCAGACTGGAATCAGAATTCGTTTCCGACGAGAAATGAAGGGTTTTGGATAAAAATATTATTAAAAAATGTTACCTAAGCCTATAAGGAATTTTTGCACCCTGGGGAATTGTATGAATGTATTCTTTTCGGAAATCGGGATTGCGCATCATACAATAAGCGGTGTCCTTTTTGTACGCATCATGCTTGCCCATACGCTTCCAGATAGCTCCCAGAGACTCTTCACATATGCTCCCAAAGGAAAGAGGAGTATAGGCACAGGGCATTACTTCTCCGTCCGAAGCAACATGCATCCAGCGCCTGCCTGCAAAGCATCCGAAGAGATCAGGGCCCATGAAATAGGGGAAAGCAGTAACTCTGGGCCCTTCAGGTCTATTGTTCATAGTTTTCTGGAATTTCTGAAGCCTGTATACATCTTTTTCTCCTATTACCTCATCCTCGTGGTCAAGCCAGCGCCCTACAGCGATTATTTCATAAATAGAAATTTCGTTCATGCCAAGGTCAGCTGCAAGATTGTAAAATTCTTCAAGGTTGTCGATGTTATGAGGAGAGACTACAACAAACATGTCAGTAAGGATTCCTGCAGCAATCGAATTCTTTATTCCGGAAAGTGCATCCCTGTATGTGCCAGTTCGCCCCCGTATACGATCGTGCTCGGCTTCAAAGGGACTATCAAGACTGATTCTCGCGGCATAAAGCCCTGCAGCTTTAAGAGCTTTTGCCCGTTCTTCGGAAAGCCTGAACCCCGAGGTAAAACAGGTAGCAATTGCCCTGGACTTATCTACTCTTGATACCATCTCTACAAGATCATCCCGAAGCATCGTCTCTCCCCCATCAAAGGAGACAAGATAGGCACCGAGATCCAGACCTTGATTCACAGCATCGGAGATTTCATCCAGGGTCAATTCTTTTTCCGGCTTAATATCGGCTGCTCCACAGTGAATACAACGGTTTGGACAACGGGCGGTAATTCCTATTGAGAACTGGTCCGGAATTCTTTTCTTCCTGATGGCCGCAATCTCGGCACTTATTACCCGGCTGAAGACAGGTCCGGGGATAGGTGGAATCCATGTAGAGAAAATAATCTCATCCTCGGCCATTGAGATGGGCTTTTCTTTCGCAAAAATATTATTAATGCGTTTCAGGAAAGGTTTTGCAAGCTGGGAAAGAGGACCTTCCGCATCGAGTACCATTTTTTCGTTTTCTGTACTGGCATTTACTTTAAGCACCGGACTATCATATACTCGCATGGACACACCTGGTAAAGTTAGTAGCAGAAGTTAAAAACTTAACAAAATTAAGTAAAGATTGAACATCCGAATTTCGCCACTCGAATTTAGAAGATACTTAACTCAATTTTTCTGGGTAGTGAGTGAATTGACGGAATGAGTCAGATGCCTTCAAGCATATCGATGGTTATATAATCGGTAATTTGAAAAAGCTTATCTCTTGCAGGACACGACTTGAATGTTATAAGGGTCTCTTTTGCGGCGTTGACGTGTAATTTTACTGCATCTACCGATTTCTTTACTGCTTCTTCCTTTGACATACTTTTCATATAAACGTGCGGCAGAGTTTCAGATGTAAACTTAGACTCCTTACCTCCAACCACTTCCAGAAATTCAAGAATATCGTCAACAATCTGGTATGCAGTTCCAAGAGAAGTACCAAAGAAGTTAAAGCGCTGTGCAAGGACCTCATCAGCTCCTCCCGTATAAGCCCCAATAGAAGCACTGATCGCAAATAGGGAAGCCGTTTTCTTATATATGCACTCAAAATAGTTTCTTTCCTCGAAATTTTCTTCGTCAAGTCTCAGGTCAAGGACTTCTCCTTCAGCCATATCCATTCCGGCCTTTCCGAAATCCCTGATAACCTTCTCTCCATAGGGAGAAATAAACTCAATGGATTTTGCGATAAGATAGTCACCACAGAGAAGCGCCCTGGAATGGCCGAACTTTTCAGGAGCTGAAGGCAAGTTTCTTCTCATAAGTCCCTGATCCAGCAGGTCATCATGAATAAGGGAAGCTGAATGCATCATTTCAATAGCAAGAGCTGCGCTGAGGCTCTGACGATATGAGCCTGAGCAGATTTCACTTGCCAGAAGGAGGATAATCGGCCTGATTCGTTTTCCTCCGGCATTACAGACATGTTCCACTATTTTTTTTAAACCGGAATCTTCCATTTGGGTAATAAAAGCATTTATCCCGGATTCAACATATCTGTTTTCTTCCCAATCTTCTATGTCCATACATATTGCTCCCCGAATTGCGCCTCGGGAGTACGCTGTCCTTTTCGCTCGCTGCGCTCGCTCAAGAGGACTAATATGTAAATTGACTCCAATCCTGCCAATAGCACGTACAAGCATTATTTTTTTTCAATTAATCTGAAACTCCGTATAGTATGATCATTACATTAACTTTTTGTTAAGCTCTTGATATTTCATAAGTAGCATAACATTTCAATGCACTTCAGACTTAAAACCAAAAAGTTTCTTAAAATGAAACTTTGAAATCCGCAAGGTAAGAGCAGAGACCTTCTTTGAGAGCTATATTTAGCTAATAATACCTGTGTCTATGTAATATATGTAATATATTGATATATTGTCCCTTCTCAAAGAAATGAATTCCGGCAAAAGCAAAAATATAAAAATATGCGCTACAGTGTTAGATCTAATTCTGGCATTAAGGGAAAAATTTCTTTACTACAATTAGAATATTGGTTTCATATTATTTTTAAATATAATGTTTTCGGAGAACGTAAACAAAAGGCAGTATTTATTTTTGAAATGGTGATAAAATATGGAAAAATCTCTCAGTAAATCTGCCTTTAATTGTGATTAAAAAATACAGTTTCTGATCTTATATTCAGAAGTGGACAGCTGTATGTTATCAAAATTAGTTACTATAAACCTGGCCCTTAGTTCACCTAATTTCTCAGCCATTAAACACATCTACGACAGAAGCATTCACTTATGGTGATAATACTGAGAAACACAACCATGAGAAATACTTAAAGGCAAAATTTCATAAGTTAGTCTCCTGAGCGAAGTAAAGCGGAGCTAAAAGGACACATGCTGCCAAAGCGGACTCGGGAGTCTCAATTGATACGAAAGGCTAAATTTCAGAAGTTAGTCCTCTTGAGCGAAGCGAAGCGTAGCGAAAAGGACCTCGTGCTCCCGAAGCGAAACTCGGGAAGCAAAACTCGGGAAGCAAAACTCGGGAAGCGAAACTCTGCGAGCGAAAAAGTTATATGTGACAAATACCTCTAGATGTGTTGCATTATGCGTTGATGGTCTAGCGGCTATGACTTGGGCCTTCCAAGCCCAAAACCCGGGTTCGAATCCCGGTCGGCGCATTTAAATCTTATAAAGAAAGATATACACTCATTTTTATTCTTTTTATTAGATACAACAGAACATCAGTGCGAGGGTTGCCCAGCCAGGTCAAAGGCGATGGGCTTAGGACCCATTTTCGTAGGAATTCGTGCGTTCGAATCGCACCCCTCGCATCTTTTATTAAAAATTCTTATTGAAGATGATTCATCGAGTTTTGCACATTTAATATTTTGCAAACTTTTGTCAAAAGTAATCTCATTTTTTTCAAAGGCAGCCCCTCGCATGGAGAAAGCAGCCAGGGTTTTGGAGGAAGAGGAGGAGAATAGATCCCTCATTTTAAAATTGTTTGCAAGTTCCGAAATCCCTATTTTCTTTAATATATTTACCTCCTTTTATAATCGTCTGGCTTTTAAAATACTATTAACTTTTACTTACAGTTAATTCTCCTTACACAAATCTCCCATTGAAGAGGAATCGATTTTTTTTCTTGTTGTATACCTCTCGGAACCGGGATATTCGACAAGCTTCCCATTTTCAAGTACGGATATCGAACCATGTCCGCAGCAGATTAAGCATCGTTTGCCTTTTTCGACGAGCTTTTCATCAATCTCGGAAATGAGGGAAATGAGTGCATTTCGCTCTTCTCAGGCAAGCCTGCTGTCAACATTAACAGATGTCATGAGATAGTCAGCCAGAACATTATATTCCGTTCTATCGGGGCTTAAGCTTTTGAAATTGATCAATGCGTCTTCAGGAAAGATAAGCCCCTCTTCGGGACAGATGTAGAGGATTTCTCCATGCATATGTCCTCCCAATCCCTGGAGGGCTTCAAAATTCAGGTCTCCTATCCTGAATAGGGCAACGACAGGAAATGAACCTCTTTTTTCGATTATTTTCTCTGCCTGAGAGATTTCGGGGAAGAGTATTACATTTGAAGGGGGGTTGAACCTGGAAAAAAGGTTAATTATTTTAGTATAAACCTCTTCGAGAATGCAACCCTGACTGCTGGACCCATAAGCTCTGCTGGTTTCCCGAGTGATCAGGAGAGTCTCCCGATTAAGGTAGGAAGGAGCAGAAAAATAGCCTGCAGCTCCACAGTGATCGGCATCGGCATGAGTAATGTAGATCCTTTTGAGCCGGCCTAAATCCCCAAGCCCATAGTGCTGGAGCATATTCACAACATCCTGATAATAGATTCCATAACCTGTGTCGATCATTACCCTTTCACATATGGTATCGAAAAGGTAGATATTCCCGCCGCAGGGAAGCTGAAAACAAAAGAGCTCAATACCGTCACTTATTTTGACCCTCTGCACATCAGCAAAAAAATTCTCTCCGGTAGTCCGGTTCAGGCAGTCTCCTACTTTCAGGATATTTTCAAAAACCTCAACCGGGTCTTTCCTGAGATTTGAGAGCTCCTGGGCAATATGATTAATATCGTGCAGGAACCTCATCAAAAATTCGTCCTCCGCACTTCCGATAAAAGACCTTAATTTCTGAGCTAAGCGAAGATAAAATACCGTATCGTCAAGTTTCTCCCCGGTCGTATCATATTCGAGGATCTCAAGTCTGTACCTGGACTTGAGCTGGTTTAGAAGAGCATCTATCAGACTGGTATTTTCGATATTAAGACCTACTACAAGCCTTTCAGGGTGCTGCCCTCGTTCATCAAAATCAAGGTAAGTGATATTTGCTCCCGATGAAGTAATGTAATTCAGGAAATCAAATAAAGCCCCCGGACAGTTCGGAAGGTAAAGATGGAATTTCAGGAAAGCTACAGGCTGCAGGGAAGTTTGCAGATAACCTATCTTCTCCAGCTCATCGCGAATTCTATCATAAGCCTCCGGAACAGCAGTCACCTCAAAAAAAACGATATACCTATCGATCCTGCGGTCATATTGAATCCTGTTAATGTTTCCTTCATACCGCTTAATTATCTCGGCTGCCCTGTGCAGTGCTCCGGGCCTGTCAGGCATGCAGGCGATAAAAGAGAATTGTTTCATTATAGATCTCCAGATCAAACAACCCGATTTTCAATAACCAAATGTTTTGAACTTAGCTGTTTTTAACTTAGATATTTTGATAACTTAGATAAAATCTTTTTTACTTTAGCCTCTCCTGTTAAAGTTTTTCTGTCAATGTCAACAGAAGGAAGAGGAAAAAGGAGAAAAGTGAAGAAACATTTGAAGTTCAGAGTTCAAGCATAAAGCTCGAAAGCTTGAGAGCTTCAAAAGCTTCAGTAATCTCCGGAAGAGGACTTTTTTTCCTGTAAAAAAGATGAGAAATGCACTTGCAATCTGTGCACCCGAAGCCAGGCACTAAATCTCCTCCGATCCTGCTTGCAAGTGTACATTCAAGCGCAGCTGAAGTACTGGCACAAAATGCTGAAATAAGCCTGAAAGAAGGATTCAGGTTAATATAATCTACATGCCATCTGGGTTTCCTATCTTTACTCCTGGAAAGGTTGATATGCCTAGTTACCCTTTTCAGGCCCCCCGGCCCAAGAGCTGAACCTACGTAGATATGGAAACCTGCAGGAAACGAGAACTCCCCTTTTCCCCCTATCTCCAGCCTGCAAGCTTGATTTTCGAATATTAAGCAGTAAACGCCTTTTTCGGATAAATCCATCTCAAGACCTTACACTATTCCCTTCAAGATCTAACATTATTCCCTATCAAGACTTTACCATATTTCCTGTCAAGACCTAACCTTATTCCCAGCCTGGACCCTACTTGTTTCCTGAGACCTGAAAATACTTCTCAAGCAGAGGCAAAACGATTTCCTCCAGCTTTTCCTTTTCCTTAAGGGCTTCAATCCAGGAGACAGGTATTGCCTCGATTCCCAGCTTGGCTCCAAGGATACCCCCTGCAACACTTCCCACGGAATCTGAATCTCCTGTAATGTTCACTGCAGTTTGCACCGCTTTTTTATAGTCATTCGGATAACGCAAGGTGCAGAAGTATGCAAGGGCAAATGTCTCATCCGCATACCAGCCCTGCCCTAATTCCTTTAGCGCATCTTCGTCTTCCATGCCGGAATGAGCTATTTCGTAAGATTTCTTAAGAGCATCGGTGAATTCCTGAGAAATTCCTTCAGTTACATTAAGAAGAGGCTTATACATCTCTCCAGGTTCTAAACCGTCAAGAGCCAGTTTCACTGCATATGCACCTGCAATTGATGCCGCATCCGAGACCGGATGCAGGTGAGTAATTCTGCCTGAAAGCAGGGCAGCTTTAACCAGTTTTTCAGGTTTATTCCGGTAAATGAAGCCCAGAATTCCAACCCGCATGAGGCTTCCGCATGTTTTGGACACAATCCCGGACCTGCTCCAGTGAATTCCTTCCTTCAGCCTCAGGGCTGCACCTCTGGAAGTGGGTCCTGCTCCGAGGTCAGGCTCATCCAGCCAGAGAACAAGTTCTTCTGCTATATAGTCCATAAGCTCCGGAAGTTCAAATTCTGCCCCCCGTAATGCACCTCTTGCAATTACAAGCATCAACTGAGTATCATCAGTCCAGAGAGAATCACGCGGGACCTCAAGAATCCCCTTCTCCCCATACTTTTCTTTAATCTGCTCAAGGGTAAGGTGTTCTACAGGACTCCCCAGGGCATCTCCGCAGGCGATGCTGAAGAGGTAGCCGCGAAGTTTTTTTTCTATATCCAAAGTATCCGGCAGGTTTCTTGTTATCATTGTTTCAATCCTATGCTTCTTTTGATTCCGGCTTTTATTAATCATAAATGCGTATCAAAGAAAAACTATCGCACGAAAATCCCCCAACAACAATGAGGAAAAATAATAGTGAGGAAGAATTATAGTTTAAAAGATTTGCCTTAAAAATATACCTGTAGTGGTTTTAACGACTTCCCAAGCTGAAAAGGATATTTGTGAACTACCCCTCCCTGCCGGATGGCGAGGAAGGGGCTTCTTAGTTCATTCCCCTTTCTTGTGAAAGCGAGTCCCTAAGCTCTGCCCCTAGTTCC